>DASTCC010000367.1:0-2358 GCA_035711465.1 Vicinamibacterales bacterium | reverse complement strand
TGTATCGACGCAAGTTCAGTCCCGGCGGACTTGACAACGAGGATTTGAATATAAATGCTATTCAAATCCAGGCCACCGCCGATGCCGCGAACCGTTCTCGGTGACGTCGAGCACTTCGTCCTGATCGCGCTGCTCCAGCTCGGCGGCGAGAGCTACTCGGTGCCGATCATGGACGAGATCCGGCGGCGCACCGGCCGCGACGTCGCCAAGGCCGCCGTCTACATCGCGCTCCGCCGGCTCGAAGAGAAGAGGCTGCTCACGTCCCGCGTCGGCGATGCCACCGCCGAGCGCGGCGGCCGCGCCAAGCGGCTGTTCAAGCTGACGAAGGCAGGGACGCGGCAGCTCCGCGACGCGCATGCGGCCTTCGTGCAGATGTGGGCTGGCGCCGAGCCGGCCGCGGTAAAGGCACCGCGATGACTCGCCCGCCGCGACTCGCGGCCTGGCTGATCGCGCGAAGCGTGCCGCGCGAGGAGCGCCCCTTCGTCCTCGGCGACTTCGACGAGCAGTTCCAGGATCGCGCGGCCGACGACGCGGCCGGCGCGCGGCGATGGTACTGGCGCGAATCACTGCGTCTCGCCTGCGGGCTCGCCTGGTTGACGCCGCGGCCGCGCTGGACGCGCGCCGGCGTCGCGTTCATGGACGACGTGCGCTACGCGATTCGGCGGCTGCGCCATCGCCCGCTCGCGGCCGCGGCATCGGTGTTGACGCTGGCGCTCGCGATCGGCGCCGCGGCGTCGACGTGGACGTTGATCTCGGCGGTGCTGCTCAATCCGCTCGCCGTGCCGGCGGCGGACCGGCTCGTCGAGATCGGCTGGCGCGACCCGGACCAGCGCCGCACGGTCGCGCTGCAAACCCAGGTCGGCCACACCTATCCGCACTTCGCCACCCTGCGTGACACCGGATCGCTGCCGATCGCCGCCTGGGGCGCGATCGGCTCGCGGACGCCGCCCGTCCTTCAGGACAACGGCAGAGTCCAGCCCGCGAGCCTGAGGTTCGCGAGCCACAACTTCCTCGAGCTGCTCGGCCTGCAACCGTCGCTCGGGCGATTCTTCACCGCTGACGAGGATCGCCGCGGCGGGCCGCTCGTCGCCGTCCTCGCGGATCGATTCTGGCGGCGGGCCTTCGACGCCGATCCGTCGGTGCTCGGGCGCACGGTGCTCGTTCAGGATCGCCCGGTGCAGATCGTCGGCGTCGCGCCCCGCGGCTTCCGCGGCCTCGCGCTCGACAGCGGGCCGGACGTCTACCTGCCGCTTCATGCGATCGAGCAGATCCAGGCCTACGACCAGCTCTTCGATGACGGTCCGCCACTGTACTGGGTGCACCTCGTCGGCCGGATGCCGGACGGCGTGTCGCTCCCTGCCATGCAGGAACGGCTCGCCGGCGTCAGGCTCGGGCCCAAGCAGAATCGCCGCGTCGTGCTCACCGATCTGCAGACCGCGGCGGTGCCCGAACTGGCGCGTGTCGGCGTGAAACAGTTCACGCGTTTGCTGGCAGCCACGGTCGGGCTGCTGCTCGCGGTCGGCGGGCTGACCGTCGGGATGCTGCTGGCGCTCCGCACCGAGGCGCGCGCCGCCGAATTCGCGATGTGCCTGGCGCTCGGCGCCTCGCGCTATCGGCTGGCGATGGGCGTTGCCGTCGAAGGGTGCGTGCTCGCCTTCGCGGGCGCGCTGCTCGCGTTGCCGGCGAGTCAGATGATGTTTGCCGGCGTGCGGTTGTTCCAGCTGCCCGGCAACATCCGCCTCGAGCTGCTCGAGCTCTCACTCGACGGGCGTGTCCTCGCCGGTGTCGCCGGCGCCTCCATCGTCAGCGTGCTGTTGATCGCCGTCGTCGCTGCTCTCTTCAGCGTGCGCCGCCGGGCCGGCGACGCGCTGCGATCGCCGGCGGCGGCGACGTCGCGCGTCACTCGCCGTGGATCGCGAACGGCGCTCGTGACCGCCCAGGTCGCGGTCACGCTGGTGCTCGTCACCGGCACCGTCCTGTTCGCGCGCAGCGTCGCGCACGCGCTCGCGCTCAATCCCGGCATGGACATCGGCCGCATCTTCGGCGGCGACGTGGACTTCGAAGGCTACGGCTACGACGCCACGCGCGCCGACCTCGCCATGGACGCGCTCGCCGATCGCCTCCGCCGGACTCCGGAGATCGCGTCCTTCGGCATCTCGAGCTACCCGACGCAGATCGTCAACGGCCGGGACGTGCTCGTCGATGGCGAGTCGGTGCGGCTGCCGGGTTATCTTGGGCTCACCGGCGCCGACGCTTCGTACTTCGAGACGCTGAGCCTGCGCATCCTCGACGGCCGCGGCTTCCTGGACGGCGACGACGCCGGCGCCGCGCCGGTGGCGCTGGTGAGCGAGTCGCTCG
>DASTCC010000366.1:0-3200 GCA_035711465.1 Vicinamibacterales bacterium | reverse complement strand
TGTCGCGGCTGGCACCGGTGATGGGCCAGGTCATCGCCGCGGACGTCGCGCGCGAGATCGTCGCGCCGCCGGGACACGCCGCCTCGCGGCGGCTGACGCGCGAAGCGGCCGAAGCCCTGGCGACGGCGCGCACGCAGCAGTCGCGGGGCGAGCTCGAGGCGTCGCTGCTATCGTACGAGTCGGCCGCGTCGCTGGCGCCGCATTCGCCGGCAGCGTGGACGGGACTCGGCGAGGCGTTGCTGCGAGGAGTGCGTGCCGGCTGGGTCGACTCGGGCCAGGGCCTGGCCCGCGCTCAGGACGCGTCCCGCCGCGCGCTCGCGCTCGAGCCGGAGTTCCCGGACGCGATCGAGCTCGACGCGCACCTCACACGCGTGCGCACAAGTCGTTGAACTGATGACGCTTGCGGTTTGAGGCGCGTGTGAGACGGCTGCCATGGCGCGGCCGCGCCGGCGGCCTTACCGTGCGCGCATGCGCATCGTTCCTCTGCTGATCACGCTCGCCGCGGTCGTCGCCTGCGGCAGTACGCCGGGACCGTCGTCAACGCCGGCGGTCATCGAAGTCATTGCGAATCCCGCCGCAGTCGCCGGCACGACCTGCACTGGCTGCGGCGCGGGCGGCGACGAACGTCAGGCCGTCACGACGCTGACGATCCGGGAGACCGCCGGCACGGGCGGTACGATCGCCGCCATCGTCATGACGCTCCGCGAGACCGGCACCGACGCCATCGTCGCGCAGGGCGAGTTCGACCAGACCGCGGTGACGCAGATCGCCGGCTCGGCCCGGGTGCCGGGATCAGGATCGCGGACGGTGCCGAACGTCGGCCCGCACTATCCAGCGACGTTCGCGGGCCGCGCCGGCACGCTGACGTTCACGGTGCGGCTGCGAGACGATCTCGGCAACGACATCGCGCGCGACGTCAGCGTGCCGGTCAGCGGCATGTGAATGCCGCGCTCCTTCTAACTTTCCAGCGCTTCGTACTCGTCCTTCAACCGCGCGATCACGTTGGAATCCGCCAGCGTCGTCGTGTCGCCGAGCGCCTTGCCTTCGGCGATGTCGCGCAGCAGCCGGCGCATGATCTTGCCCGAGCGCGTCTTCGGCAGGTCGGCGGAGAACAGGATCTGATCGGGCTTGGCGATCGCGCCGATCTTCTTCGCCACGTGATCGCGCAGCTCCTCGACCAGCGACGGCGAGGCCTTGTGGCCTTCTTTCAAGGTCACGAACGCCGCCACCGCCTGGCCCTTGATGTCGTGGGACTTGCCGACGACGGCGGCCTCCGCGACCTTCGGATGATCGACGAGCGCGCTCTCCACTTCCATCGTGCCGATGCGGTGCCCGGCGACGTTGAGCACGTCGTCCACGCGGCCGAGCAGCCAGTAGTAGCCGTCGCGATCGACGTGGGCGCCGTCGCCGGTGAAGTAGACGCCGTCGGGCCACTTGCGGAAGTACTGCTGCACGAAGCGCTCGGGATCCCCGTAGATGCCGCGCAGCATCGCCGGCCACGGCTTCGGCAGCGCCAGCAGGCCTCCGCCTTCGGTCACCGGCGCGCCGGCGGCGTCGCGGACCTCGGCGGTGATGCCGGGGAACGGCCGCGTCGCCGACCCCGGCTTCTGCGCCGTGATGCCGGGCAGCGCGGTGATCAGGATCTGGCCCGTCTCCGTCTGCCACCAGGTGTCGACCACCGGGCAGCGGCCGCGGCCGATGTGCTCGTGGTACCAGATCCACGCTTCGGGATTAATCGGCTCGCCGACGGAGCCGAGCAGGCGCAGGCTCGCGAGCGATGCCTTGCCCGGCCACTCGGTGCCCCACTTCATGAACGCGCGAATCGCGGTCGGCGCCGTGTAGAAAATGGTCACGCCGTAGCGATCGATCAGCTGCCAGAAGCGATCTTTCTCCGGCCAGTCCGGCGCGCCTTCGTACATCAGCACCGTGGCGCCGTTGGCGAGCGGACCGTAGACGACGTAGCTGTGGCCGGTGACCCAGCCGATGTCTGCGGTGCACCAGTACACGTCCTCGTCGCGCAGATCGAACACCCACTTCGTCGTCGCGTAGGTGCCGACGAGATAGCCGCCGGTGGTGTGGACGATGCCTTTCGGTTTACCCGTCGTGCCGGACGTGTAGAGGATGTAGAGCATGTCCTCCGCGTCCATCGCTTCGGGCGCGCACGACGTCGACGCCTCGAGCATCAGCTCGTGCCACCACAGGTCACGGCCGGGCTTCATGTGCGTCGGCAGGTGATCGCCATGCAGCCGCTGGTAGACGACGACGTGCTGGATCGACGGCGTGCCGGCGAGCGCCTCGTCGGCCATCTGCTTGAGCGGGACGACGTGGCCGCGACGATAGCCGCCGTCGGCGGTGACGAGCACCGTCGCCTTCGCGTCGTTGATGCGATCGCGCAGCGATTCCGCGCTGAAGCCGCCGAAGACGACGCTGTGGATGGCGCCGATGCGCGCGCAGGCGAGCATCGCGATCGCGAGCTCGGGCACGAGCGGCATGTAGATGGCGACGCGATCGCCCCTGCTGACGCCGAGCGACTTCAGGACGTTGGCAAATGCGCCGACCTGCCGGTAGAGGTCCCAGTACGTGAGGGTCCGGCGGTCACCGGGCTCTCCCTCCCAGATGATTGCCGCGCGATTGCGGCGCGCGGTACGGGCATGGCGATCGACGCAGTTGACGCTCGCATTGAGCTTGCCCCCGACGAACCATTGCGCGTTGGGCGACTTCCAGCGAACCACTTCGTCCCACGGACGTATCCACTCCAGCTCGCGGGCGAACGACTCCCAGAACGCCTCCGGATTACTCGCGGCCCGCTCGTAAATCGAGGGATCGGCGATCGTGGCTCGCGTCTCCCATTCCGCAGTGGGAGGAAACCGGCGGTCTTCCTTGAGCAGCGCATCTATTTCGGCCATAAGAGCGCATTTTAGCCCGGCATCGGGCCGAATCGAGCGGGACAGGCCTCAAGGCCTGCGCTACGGGAGCTAGTCGACGACGCGACGCTGTCTGAGAGGCACGGCCTGCCTGGTTCGCTGACGGCGTCGGCGCGGGCCTTGATTGAGGCCGGCTTCAATAGTCCATCTACCGTCAGCGACTCGGACGGAAGTCGGCTTTTCGGCTGAACGAGCGCGAACCTTTACACTTGCGGCGGCAGTACCTCGATCGTACCCGGCGGTGGCGGCGGTGGATTCTTCTTGAAGATAGCTACG
>DASTCC010000365.1:0-4040 GCA_035711465.1 Vicinamibacterales bacterium | reverse complement strand
ATGCCTCTGAACGGGTTCCTCTTCGACACGACGATGGCGGCATCGAAGCTCGTGTTCAGCGGCGTGGTCAAGCGCTACCCGCGCATCCGCTGGGTGCTCGGCCACCTCGGCGGCACGATTCCCTATCTGGCGGAACGGCTGGACCGCGGCTGGCGCGCGTTCAAGGAATGCCGCGCGCACATCGACGAGCCGCCGACGACCTATCTGAAGCGGCACTTCTGGTACGACACGGTGAACTTCGCTGCCGGCCCCTTGAAACTTGCCGTCGAGTTCGCGGGCGCCAGTCACGTGGTCGCCGGCAGCGACTACCCGCACAAGATCGGCAGCATGGCGCTGATGCTCGAAGCCGTCGGCGGGCTGCCGATTTCAGATGCGGACAAGGCCGGGATTCTCGGGGGGAATGGCGCCGCATTGTTGGGAATCGGGGATTGAAACGAGCATTGCAAACTTAAAACTCAAGACTTAAAACTTGAAACGCCGGTGGCGCCTTCGGCGCGTCCTTCCTTCGAGAATGCAAAAGAGAAGATGCGCCGCAGGCGCCTCCAGAGTTTTTCGTTTTCAGTTTGAAGTTTTGAGTTCTCGTCTCTTCCGCCCTGGAATGCATCTCAAACGGCCGGCGCCGGCAACCGGCCATCGACGAGAAACTCGTCGCGCGCGAACGTGAACGCCGCGGATTCAAACAGATCCTGGCGCACCACTTCCACGCGCGTGCGCGTCGCGGTGCAATGCCAGGCCTCGAGGCTGCGTGGGCTCACGGCGCCAAACGCCGCCGGCGCGAACACGCCGACGTTCACGCCGCCCTCGCGATCGCGTGCCGACCGATAGCGGAACGCCTCGACCGCGCTCTCGCGCATCGCCCGGCCGAGGGCCTGCGATCGCGAGTAGTCGGTCGGCGACGCGATCGCCTTGCGGTGCGCGTCGAACGGCGGCAGCGTGAGATCGATGCCGCGATCGGTCCGGACCTTCACCGTGAACGCGGTGTGCCAGGTCGTCACCGTGCCGAGATCGGCGCGCGTGCCTTCGAGAAACACGAAGCGGTAGTACGCCATCTCCGCGAAGAGCGGCCGGTGCCCCTCGGCGCCGTACCAGATGCCGGTCTCCTGGCGCGTGCCGAAGCGCGATCCGTATTTGAGCGGCGGATACCGGAACGGCGCGGCGATCAACACGTGGTAGCGATCGATGGCGGCACTCGGCGGCTTCGCGGTTTCGATCAGCTGCTCGAGGATGGCCTGCTCCTCGAGCGAGTCGACCAGCTTGCGGGTGGAAACGTGATGCTGGGATTCGACGACGCGCCAGGGCGCGAGCCGGAGGGACCGGAGCCTAGAGGCGCCCGCGCATCGCGTCCAGATACTGGACGACATCGACGAGGCCTTCCACGTTGACGAGCCGATCGATCGGCGCGGCGCCGAGGTGATCGTTGGCGGCGTGCAGCCACGACCTTGCCTTCGCGTCGTCGCCGCCGACGAGCGTATCCAGGCTCCTGTAGACGCGCAGGAACAGCAGCGCCAGTTCCCCTTCCTTGGTCTCGGGATCGATGCCCCGCCCCCGCGACAGCCGCGACACGGACGCCTCGCTGGCCCCCAGGACGGCCGCCAGGTGACGCTGACGGACCGCGAGCCGCTCGGCGGCGGCCAGGACGGCCTTGGCGAGCACGGTTTCAGGCTTGACGGCAGGCTGTGGCAGGGCCATCAAATGGAATAATAACGTGAAAACATTTCAGATGCAATTTCTAGCTGGGGCCGTTTCGCAAGAAGCCCCGAAGCAGAAAAACGCGTGCGGCTCTGGTGGCGACGATGACAGGCTCGACGGCTGCTATCTACAGTTCTCACAGCGCGGCGTACCTCGTCGAGGACGAGATTTACAGACTTGCCGCGACTCTTTCGAGCCAAGTCAGTTGCCGAGAGGGGGCTGCGATACGGCGGCAATACCGCTCGGCCCGCCGTGAGGCGAAAACAGAGAATATCCGTTCCGCGAGCCTCCATTCCTCACTCGGCCCCGTTCTGGATTCTCGAGCCGACAGGAACGCCAGGTAAGATCCCGGGATCACCAGCGGATCGTGATGTTCGAGCACGGTTTCACAGAGACGGCCATCGTCGCCTCTGACACGGCCAAGACCGTCCTGTGCCGATTCGCCGTCTCGTGCCCGCGGCTCCGCAAAGCGGGCCAGCCCTATTTCCGCTTCGCAAGCCACTCGGCAATCGCATGGATCTGCTCCCGCGTGAGCACTCCATCGAACGGCGGCATCGTCGCGTCGGCCTGGACGTCGAACGGGTTGATGATCCGGCGCTCGATCGTCGTCGCGTCCATCGTGCGGCCGACGGCGGAGAGATTCGGGCCTTGCCTGCCGCCGATGCCGTCGACGGTATGGCAGGCGAGGCACTCGCGGTTGAAGGCGACGACGGCGCGCGCCGTGATTGGATCGATCGACGGCGCCGGCTCGGAGCGGATGCGGCCCAGCGCGGCGACGAGCGCGGCAACTTCGAACTCGTTCGACGCGGGAGCGTCGCGCACGCCCGGCGCGATCGCGATCGGATCGGTGACGTGCGCCGCGAGCCAGTCGGCGGGCCGGCTGATCGTGCCCGGTTCGATCGGCGCCGCGACGCGATCCGGACCGTGACACCGCGTGCACCGATCGCTCGTGCCGATGAGCGCGACGCCGGCGAGCTCCCGGACATCCCACGCCGTGGTCCGGACCGGCGGCCGATCCAGGGCGCCGAGGACCGTCAGCATCACCGCTGCGGCCAGACCGGCGGTGAAGAAGCCGAGCACGCCGCGGCGGCTCGACCAGGTACGATCGCGGCCGCGATCCAGCCACGGCAGCAACAGCAGGAACGCGAACGCCAGGCCGGGGACGACCATCGCGCCGACGATTTCGAGCCGCCCGGGAAAGTACTTCAGCAGCTGGAACAGGCCGAGGAAGTACCACTCGGGTCGCGGGATGTAGTCGCTCGACGTCGGATCGGCCGGCGGTTCCAATGCCGGCGCGCCCTTCCAGGCGAGCGCCGTCAGCAGCGCGCCGACCGCGATCGCCATCGTCAGGTCGCGCGCTGCCTGGTGCGGGAAGAACGGCTGCGACGCGCCGGCGCGCGGACGCACCGGGCCCGAGATGCCGTGACGCCGGATCAAGTAGAGATGCAGCGCGACCAGTCCCGCGAGCGCCGCGGGCAGGACGAGCACGTGAATCGCGTACCAGCGCGTCAGCGTGAGCGCGCCGACGTCCGGGCCGCCCATCAGCAGCGACGCGATCGTGTCACCGGCGAGCGGCGTGAGACGCGAGATGTTGATCGACACCACCGTCGCCCAGTACGCGCGCTGATCCCACGGCAGCAGATATCCGGTCAGCCCGAACGCGAGGATGACGAGCAGCAGCGCCAGCCCGACGATCCAGTTCGCCTCGCGCGGCTTGCGGTAGCTGCCGAAGGCGACGACGCGCACGAGATGCACGACCGCGGCGACGACGACGACGGTGGCGCCCCAGTGATGGAGGCCGCGCAGCAACGACCCGCCGCGGACCTGCGTGGTGATGTAGCGGACGCTGTCCCACGCGTGATCGGGCGTCGGCGCGTAGTAGAAGGCCAACGCGATGCCGGTGACCACCTGGATCGCGAGGCCGAACAGCAACAGGCTGCCGAACGTGAACCACCAGCCGGTGCCTGGCGGCAGCGGCTCGTCGAGCAGGTGGCGCCGCGCGCCGCGAACGCCCGTACGGTCGTCGAGCCAGTCGACGAGAGCCCGCCAGGCGCTGTTCACAGCTCGACCTCGATCTCCGACGTCCGATGGTTGACGCGCACGGCGAGCCGGCGCAGCGGCTCGGGCGGCGGTCCGGCGAGCACCCGGCCCTCCCGATCGTAGATGCCGCCGTGGCAGGGACAGTGGAATTCGGCCGCCTCGTCCACCCACTTCACGCGGCAGCCGAGATGCGAACAGGTCGCCGAGAGCGCCCGGTAGCCTTCGCCCTCGCGATCGATGAAGATCACCGACTGTTTGCGGGTCTGATACCAGCCGTCGGCGCGACGTTCGGCGACGACGGCCGAGACCGG
>DASTCC010000364.1:0-9421 GCA_035711465.1 Vicinamibacterales bacterium | reverse complement strand
CGGCGACGAAAGACGCCAAGGCGCGCGGGCTGACCGCCAGTCACTTCTCGTTCAACGTGCCCGGCGGGCGGTGCGAGACGTGCGAGGGCGAAGGCGGCGTGCGCGTCGAGATGCAGTTCCTCGCGGACGTCTTCGTGCCGTGCGATCAGTGCGACGGCAAACGCTTCAAGCCGCAGGTGCTCGAAGTGCGCTACCGCGGGCGCTCGATCCGGCAGGTGCTCGACCTTACGGTCCGCGAAGCGCTGACCTTCTTCGGCAGCTCGCCGAAAGTACTCCGCCGGCTTCAGGTGCTCGACGAAATAGGCCTGGGCTACCTGCGGCTCGGGCAGCCGGCGACGACGCTGTCGGGCGGGGAAGCGCAGCGGATCAAGATCGCGTCGCACCTCGGATCGCAGAGCGGCGAGCGAATGCTCTACGTCCTCGACGAGCCGACGACCGGCCTCCACTTCGACGACATCGTCAAGCTGCTCGCGGCGTTCAAGAAGCTGATCGCTGCCGGGCACAGCCTGCTGGTCATCGAGCACAACCTCGACGTTCTCAAGACGGCCGACTGGATCATCGATCTCGGGCCTGAGGGCGGCGAAGCCGGCGGGCATCTGGTCGCCGCCGGCACACCCGAGCAGGTCGCCGAGGTCAGCAAGTCCCACACCGGGCAGCATCTCCGACGCGTGCTCCTGGCGGGCCAGCAGCACGCGCATGGCGACTGACCCGGGGCCGTCGGTCGTGCTCGGGCCGGCGTTCTACCATCGGCCGACGCTCGACGTCGCCGCCGAGCTCATCGGCACGGTGCTGGTCCACGACGTCCGCGGACGTCGCGCCGCAGGCATGATCGTCGAGGTCGAGGCCTACATCGGCGAGTCGGATCCCGCCTGCCACGCCGCGCCCGGACCGACGCCGCGCAACGCGCCGCTCTACGGTCCCGGGGGCCGCGCCTACGTCTATCTCAATTACGGCATGCACTACCTGGTGAACGCCGTAACCGAAGCCGAGGGCAGTCCGGCGGCGATTCTGATTCGTGCGCTGGAGCCGGTCGAGGGGATCGATCTGATGCAGCGCCGGCGTCAGCGCGCCCGGGCCATGCGCGGCGCGCGCGTCGACGCGGCGCAGCCGATCCCTCCGCTCGATCTGTGCCGCGGTCCCGGCAACCTGACGGTCGCGCTCGGCATCACGCTGGCGCAGAACTGCGCCGATCTGACGGACGGAGCGTTGCGCATCGAGGACCGCGGGTATCGGCCGGCGCCGGTCGCGTGGTCCACGCGCATCGGCATCTCCGTCGGCACCGAGCGGCCGTGGCGCTGCATCGTCGCCGGCCATCCGTGCGTGTCGGGACGAGTCGAGCGCGCGTCGGCGCGGCCCGCGATCGTCAGCGCCGGCGGCGAGGCTGCGCCGAGACGATCGGCACTTCGACCGTGAGCTTCTCGGTGCTGCGCAGGACGCCGAGCTTGGCGCGCGAGCCGACCGGCGTGTCGGCGAGCAGACGCATGAACTGCGTGATGTCGTCGATCGGCTTGTCGTTGAACGAGGTGATGACGTCGGCCGGCCGCAGTCCGGCGCGGTAGGCCTCCGAGGTGCGGAAGATCTCGAAGACGATCACGCCCTTGGTCGCCGAGATCTCGACCCGCCGCAGCAGGTCCGGCGTGATCGGGCGGAAGCCGACGCCTTCGATCGAGCCCCATTTCACTTCGCCGTTCTTGATGAGCTCGTCCATGATCCGGCGCGCGAGGTTCGACGGAATCGCGAAGCCGATGCCCTGGTAGCCGCCCGTCTCGGAGTAGATGGCGCTGTTGATCCCGATGAGCTCGCCGCGGGTGTTGACCAGCGCGCCGCCCGAGTTGCCCGGGTTGATCGCCGCGTCGGTCTGGATGAAATCGGTGTAGACGCTGAGGTCCGGGCTCGGCCGGCTCACCGCCGAGACGATGCCGAAGGTGACGCTGTGGCTGAGCGCGAACGGATTGCCGACCGCCAGCACCCACTCGGCCATCTTGAGCTGCGTCGAATCGCCCCACGGCAGCGGCGTCAGCCCGGTGGCGTTGACCTTGACGACGGCGAGGTCCGTCATCTGATCGGTGCCGATGACGCGCGCGGCCAGCTCGCGGTTGTCCGGCAGCGTCACCGTGATCTCCGCGCCGGCTTCGCCGAGCACGTGGTTGTTGGTGAGCACGTAGCCGTCCGCGGAGACGATCACGCCCGAGCCCAGGCTCTGCGCCTGCCGCAGCGAGTCGCCGAACGGATTCTGGCCGCCGAAGAAGTACTCGAAGAACGGATCGCGTGCGAACGGCGAGTTCGACGTCCGGACGATCTGCTTCGACGAGATGTTGGCCGCGGCCTGGACGGCGCGCTCGGCGACGGCGGTGAGGTCGGGCAGGCCGCCCGGCGCCTGAACCGCGCCGCGAGAACCCGGCGTCGGCTGCGGGGCCGCGGCGCTCGTCGGCTCTGCGGTCGTGAACCATGCCATGCCGATCAAGCCGCCGATGAACCCGGCGAGCACCGCTGCGAGAAGAATGCCGCCTCGTTTCATCGCTCTACCGCCGATGCGATCAGCCGATCGCGATCTGCCGATTGCCGTCGGCCTTGGGGATCGTGATGGTGAGGACGCCGTCGGCGAGGTCGGCCGTCACCTCGTCGGACTTGACCGCGGAGGCGAAGCGGAACGAGCGCGAGAACTGGCCCTGGCCGCGCTCGAGTTGCTGGTAGCGGTCGGGGCAGCAGGAGTCGAGCGGCCGCTGGCCGCGGACCGTCATCGTCTCGCGATCGAATCCGATTTGAAGCGCGTCGCGGCTGAGCCCCGGCACTTCGATGGTCACCACGTAGCGATCGGCGAGCTCCGAGAGGTCGACGGGCGGCACCCAACCGGGTCCCGCATGGCCGAAGAGGCTCTCCAGACGCTCCTGCATCGTCAGCAGGTCGCGCATTGGATCCCAAGGCATACCTTCCGATACTACCGCCGAACTCCGGCCAAAAGAAACCAGCCGCCGGCATGGACTAGAATCGAATGTTGACCATAGCCGCAAGACGGCCGGCTTTAGGAAGCGACGGCACGAGATGAGCTCAGTTCAAGCGACACGCCTCAAGAAGGGCAATCTGATCAGGATGGGCACGGATCTGCTCCGCGTCCTCGACCTGCATCACATCACCCCGGGAAACAAGCGCGGCCACGTCCTCGCCAAGCTCCGCGACATCCGGTCGAACCGGCTCATGGACCACAAGTTCCGGTCGGAAGACGACGTCGAGCGCGCGACGCTGGACGAGCGGGAGATGCAGTTCCTCTACCGCGACGGCGACATCTACCATTTCATGGACACCAGCACCTACGAGCAGGTGCACCTCTCGACCGAAGTGCTTGGCGAGAGCGCGCTCTACCTGCTGCCCGAGTCGCTGATCAACGTCGAGTTCTACGAGAGCGAGGCGGTGGGCATCCACCTGCCGCTGACGGTGGATCTGAAGGTCACCGAGACCGTCCCCGGCATCAAAGGCGCGACCGCGTCGGCGCAGGTCAAGCCGGCCACGCTCGAGACCGGCCTCGTCGTCACGGTGCCGTCGTTCATCAATGAGAACGATCGAATTCGCGTCAATACAGAGACAGGTGAGTATTTGTCTCGTGCCTGATCGGTGCCTTGGGCCCCGGGCCTTGGGCCTTGGGCGCGCCCAAGGCCCAAGCCTCGAGCCCCAACACGACGCGAGCTCTTGAAGCCATGCCTCTAGATCGTCCCAAGACCGGCTGGATCGAAGTCATCACCGGCAGCATGTTCAGCGGCAAGAGCGAGGAGCTCATCCGCCGGCTGCGCCGCGCCCAGATCGCGCGGCAGAAGGTGCAGATCTTCAAGCCGGCGATCGACAACCGCTACAGCAACGGCGAGATCGTCTCGCACAGCGAGATGAAGATTCCGTCGGAGAACGTCTCGAGCGCGGCCGAGCTGCGCGAGCGGGTCGATCCGTCGACCGAGGTCGTCGGCATCGACGAGGGCCAGTTCTTCGACGTCGAGCTGCCGGCGGTCGTCACCGCGCTCGCCAACGGCGGCCAGCGCGTCATCATCGCCGGGCTCGACACCGACTACCTCGGCAAGCCGTTCGAGCCGATGCCGCAGCTGCTGGCGATCGCCGAGTACGTCACCAAGACGCTGGCGATCTGCATGATCTGCGGCGGCCCGGCCGGCCACACGCAGCGGCTGGTGGCGTCCAAGGAGCGCGTGCTCGTCGGCGCTTCGGGGACGTACGAGGCCAGGTGTCGGCGGTGCTTCGATCCCACGCTGGCCGGCTGACTTTTGGCGTCAAGAGCTCTGCAACTTGAAACTTGGAACTCAGAACGCTGGTGCGGCGCTTTTGCGCCGTATTGAAGAATCTACTGGTCGGCGCGAAAGCGCCGCACCGGCGTTCTGAGTTCTGAGTTCCAAGTTCTAAGTCGACGTCGAGTCGCTAAGCGATGCAGCGTTCAGCCGAACAGCCACTGAACAACCCCCTTCCCGCCGACGGCCATGGGATCCCCTAGCCAGTCCGGGGGGGTGAGCCACACGAACGCGAGAATCGCGATCACCCACAGGTCGTAGGCGAGCGTGGCGCGGTCGTCGGTCCAGTAGAAGGCGCGGACGAAGAGGCCGGCGAAGCCCGTTCGCCGCGGCTGAGGGCGCTCTTCGAGCACGGCGTAGGTGTATTGGATGCGGTTGATCACGGTCACGATCGACAGCACGCCGATCACCCACATCACCGCCGCCATCCGGTTGGTGAACGCGCCGATCATGAAGAGGACGATGCGCTCGGGCCGCTCCATGAAGCCGACCTTGCACTTGGGCAGCAGCGATTCGGCGCGGGCGCGCGTGTAGCTCGTCATCGTCGCGAAGACCATCGCGATCGAGGTGATCAGCACGTAATCGGTGCGGTGCAGTGACGAGTAGAGGACGATCAAGCCGACCGACAGCGCCAGGTCCGAGAAGCGATCGATGACCGAATCCCAGAAGCCGCCGAACTTGCTGACCGCGCCCGTTTCGGTCGCGACCTTGCCGTCGATGAAGTCGAAGATCGACGCCAGCACCATGATCACGCCGCTGGTGACGAAGTGGCCCAGCGCCAGCGCCCAGCCGGCGGCGATGCTGATGAGCACGCCGGTGAACGTGAGAATATTGGGATGGATCCCGAGCCGAACGCAGACGGCGATGATCAGCCGAAGCGGGAAGTTGACCACCCGGCCGATGGCGCCAGTGAAAGTCACAGGGGTAGAGGTCCGAGCGCGATCGAAGGCCGCAAAACTGGCCGGATAGTAGCCCATGGCCATTCACGATCTCAAGGGCCAGATCGGCCGCCTGCCCGAGCAACCGGGCGTCTATCTGTTCCTCGGCGCCGGCGGCGAGACGCTCTACGTCGGCAAGGCGCGGGTGCTCCGCGATCGCGTCCGCTCCTACCTGGGCGCCGCCGGCGTCAGCCCGCGCATCGACGCGCTGCTGCGTGACGCCTCGACGCTCGAGGTCATCGTCACCGATTCGGTGGTCGAGGCGCTGGCGCTCGAAAACCGGCTGATCAAGCAGCGCAACCCGCGCTTCAACGTCCTCCTCCGCGACGACAAGACCTATCCCTACCTCCAGCTCACCGTCACCGAGCCGGCGCCGCGCGTGCTGGTGGCGCGGCGCGTCGAGCGCGACGGCAACGTCTACGCCGGTCCGTTCATGCCGGCCCTGGTGGCGCGGCGGACGATGAGCCTGACCCACCGGCTGTTCGGGATTCGATCGTGCAATGAGGTCATCGACGGCAAGCGCGCGCGCCCGTGCCTCGAGTACGACATCAAGCGCTGTCTCGCGCCCTGCGTCGCGTCGATCTGCTCGCTCGAGCGGTATCGCGAAGCCGTCGACCAGGCGCAGCTGCTGATCGAAGGCCGGCAGGACGAGCTGATCGATCGGCTGCATGCCGACATGACGCTGGCCGCCTCCGAGGAGCGCTACGAGCGCGCCGCGCAGCTGCGCGATGCGATCCGGACGATCGAGACGGTGCGCGATCGGCTGAACCGCGTCGAGACGCCGGCGATGGGCGACCGCGATGCCTTCGGCCTGCGCGTCGGGCCGGCCGGCGCCGTCGTCGAGGTCTTTCAGATGCGGCGCGGGCGCGTCTGCGATCGCACCGAGCTCGTCACCGACGCGAGCGGGCTCGCCGAGTCGAACGGCAAGGCGAGCTTCGACGAGCGCGAGGTGCTCGAGGCGGCGCTGCAGCAGTTCTACGCCGAGCGGCAGCCGGCGCCGGAAGTCCACGTGCCGCTCGCGTTCGAAGACGACGAGCGGGCCGCGCAGGAGAGCTGGCTGTCGGATCGCGCCGGCCGCCGCGTCCGCGTGCTCATGCCGCGGCGCGGCGAGAAGCGCGGCCTGCTCGAGCTGGCGATGCGTAACGCCGCGATGGCGTATCAGGCGAATTTCAGCGAAGGCGCCGGCGCCGCGTTCGCCGGGCTCGAGGAGATTCAGCGTGCGCTCGCGCTGCCGTCGCGGCCGCGACGCATCGAGTGCTTCGATATCTCGACGCTGCAGGGGCGCGAGACGGTGGCGTCCATGGTCGTGGCCGTCGAAGGCCGCATGAAGCGCGGCGAGTACCGCAAGTTCCGCATCCGCGGCGCGCAGCAGGACGACGTCGCCGCGATGCAGGAAGTCGTGCTCCGCCGCTACAAGCGCGTGCTCGAGGCCGGCGGCCCGTTTCCGGACCTCATCCTCATCGACGGCGGCAAAGGCCAGCTCGCGGCCGCCTACGTCTCGCTCCGCGATCTCGGGCTCGATCGGCTCGTCGCGGTCGGGCTGGCCAAAGAAGAGGAGCTGCTGTTCACGCGCGACCGTGTCGAAGGCCTGGTGCTGCCCCGCGAGTCAGCCGGTCTGCGTCTGCTGCAGCGCATCCGCGACGAGGCGCATCGCTTCGCCGTCACGTTCCATCGCCAGTCGCGGCGCAAACGCGATCTGCGCTCGGAGCTCGACGACATCGCCGGAATCGGCCCGCGGCGGCGAAAACAGCTGCTGACCGCGTTCGGATCGGTGGCCGGCGTGCGCCGGGCGAGCCGGCAGGACCTGGAAGCGGTGGTCGGGGACAAGGCCGCCGCCGCCGTCCTGCGTCACTTCTCGGGCGCCGGCGCCTAGGCGGACCGCCGGCTGCAGGCAGCGGGCTGCCGGCTGCGGGCTGCAGGCTACCGGCCTGCACGCGCGCGCCGAGGGCGCGCGCGTGCTACAGTCGAAGCCCGCTTGTCGCTCGAGTACCTGATCCCGACGCTCGCCATCCTGATCCTGTCGCTGTCGTTTCACGAGGCGGCGCACGCCTGGGCCGCGGACCGCCTCGGCGATCCGACCGCGCGCATGCTCGGGCGGCTCACGCTCAACCCGCTGGCGCACATCGACTGGATCGGCACGGTGCTGTTCCCGCTGATCGCGTTCTCGACCGGCGCGCCGCTGATCGGCTGGGCGAAGCCGGTGCCGGTGAGCATGCTGAACCTGAAGGCGCCGCGGCGCGACTTCGCCGTCGTCGCGGCCGCCGGGCCGGCGAGCAACCTGGTGCTCGCCGTGGGCGCGGCGACCATCATGACGATCACCGGCATCGAGCCGCAAGTGGCCGGCGGCGAGCTGGTGGGGCGGCTGTTGACGCTGACGATCATCATGAACGTGCTGCTGGCGATCTTCAACATGATCCCGGTGCCGCCGCTCGACGGCGGCAACGTCCTCGCCGGCATCGCGCCCGAGAGCATCGCGCGGATCTTCGATCAGCTGCGCCCGTACGGGATCTTCATCCTCTACGCGCTGCTGATCTTCGACGGCTTCCGTTTCATCTATCCGGTCCAGGATTTCGTCTTGTCATGGCTGCTGTAGCGAGAAAACGCGTGGTGTCGGGGATGCGCCCGACCGGACGGCTTCATCTCGGGCATCTCGTCGGCGCGCTGCAGAACTGGGTCGCGCTGCAGCAGCAGTACGACTGCTTCTTCTTCGTCGCCGACTGGCACGCGCTGACGAGCCACTATGCCGACACCGCGCCGATCGTCGGCGACGCGCTCGACAACGTCGCCGACTGGATCGCCGCCGGCATCGATCCGGGCAAGAGCACGCTGTTCGTCCAGTCGATGGTGCCCGAGCATGCCGAGCTCTATCTGCTGCTCCAGATGGTGACGCCGATCCCCTGGCTCGAGCGGGTGCCGACCTACAAGGAACAGATCGACCAGCTGACCGATCGCGATCTGTCGAGCCTCGGGTTCCTCGGCTATCCGCTGCTGCAGACGGCCGACGTCGTCATCTACAACGCGCACTTCGTGCCGGTGGGCGAGGACCAGGTCCCGCACCTCGAGCTCTCGCGCGAAGTGGTGCGGCGGTTCCACAACTTCTACGGCGAGATCTTCGTCGAGCCGCAGCCGCTCCTGACGCCGGTCCCGCGGCTTCCCGGCCTCGACAACCGGAAGATGAGCAAGAGCTACGGCAACACCATCGACCTAGCCGATTCCGCCGAGGACGTCGTCAGGAAGGTCCGCCAGATGTACACCGACCCGAAGCGGATCCGCGCCGACATCCCCGGCACGGTCGAAGGCAATCCCGTGTTCATCTACCACGACGCCTTCAACCCCAATCGCGCCGAGGTCGACGACCTCAAGGTCCGCTACCGCGAGGGCAAGGTCGGCGACGTCGAGGTCAAGACGAAGCTCGCGGCGGCCATCAACGCGATGCTGGCGCCGATGCGCGAGCGCCGCGCCCAGGCGCTCTCCCGGCCCGGCTACCTGCGCGACGTGCTGGTCGAAGGGTCCCGGCGCGCCAGGACCGTGGCCGAAGAGACCATGGCCCGCGTCCGCGCGGCCGTAAAACTGCGATACTAAGCCGCGACGATGGAAGAACCTCAGCAACTCGAGTTCGAGTCGATCCTCGAAGCCTATCCGGTCCGGCTCCAGAACTTCGAAGGCCCCCTCGACCTCCTCCTCCACCTCATCAAGAAGCACGAGGTGGACATCTACGACATCCCGATCGCGCTGGTCACCCAGCAGTACCTCGACTATCTCGACCTCATGCAGGAGCTCAACCTCGAGGTCGTCGGCGAGTTCCTGGTGATGGCGGCGACGCTCATCCACATCAAGAGCCGGATGCTGCTGCCACGGCCGGAGACCGCCGCCGGGACGGAACTCGAGGAGGAGGACCCGCGCGACGCACTCGTCCGCCGGCTGCTCGAGCACGAGCGGTTCAAGGCCGCGGCGGAGCTCCTGCACGAGCGGGAAACGCTCCGCGGCGCACAGTGGACGCTGCCCGACGCACGCGTCGAGGCGCTTGCCGGCGAGGACTACGAGCCGGAGCTGGAGGTGGATCTCTTCAGCCTCCTCTCCGCGTTCAAGGTGGTGCTCGAGCGCGCGCGCGAGCGCCCGCCGGTGCCGCTGCCGCCCGAGGA
Source organism: Vicinamibacterales bacterium (assembly GCA_035711465.1). Taxonomy (GTDB): domain Bacteria; phylum Acidobacteriota; class Vicinamibacteria; order Vicinamibacterales; family SCN-69-37; genus DASTCC01. Next base: position 58 of record DASTCC010000364.1, on the reverse strand, counting down.
GATCTCGATCGAAGTGCGGATCGAGCAGTTGCTGGGGCGCCTCTCGGAAACCGACGCG
>DASTCC010000363.1:0-11038 GCA_035711465.1 Vicinamibacterales bacterium | reverse complement strand
GCCAAGCCAGGTGTCTTCCGGCAGGCCGTCGACGTGCAGCTCGCGGCGGGCGGTGTCGAGGTCGGGCTTCTCGACGATGCGGGTGACGTCGATCAGCCGGGGCTGATGCGGACGCCGGCGGCCGCCGATCGTGCCGTAGCTCTTCAGTTCAGCGGCGCTGATGCGATTGACTGCGGAGACGCTGCGCCCGGCGGCGAAGTTGACCATCGCCGTGACCTGCTGAATCGGCGAGACGTCGCGGCCGCGGAAGAGGTGATCGCCGAGGCAGAGCAGCGTCGGATCGCCGGCCGCGAACGCGCGCGCCTGGAAGACGGCGTGTCCGTATCCTTCCTGGGTGTGCTGGATCGCGAACCGGACGCGCTCCGCGAAGGCGCGCATCTGACGCGCCTCGTCGAGGAGCTCCGGGTGTGACGACAGCCGATGGAGATACGCGTCGTCCGGTCCGGCGAGGTAGCGGCGCACGTCCGCGTCGCTGCCGGGCTGCACGATCAGACAGATCTCTTCGATGCCCGCCGCGGTCAGATCGATCAGATGCTGATGGATGATCGTGCGCGCGATGCCGTCCGGGCCTACGACCGGAAACAGCTCTTTCTTGACGGCGTGCGAGGCGGGGAAGAGCCGCGTGCCGAGTCCGGCGAGCGGCACGATCGCCTTGCGAACGCTCACGGTTCGACCGGACGCCAGCCCGCGGCGCCGAAGACGAAGCGGCGCGCTCCGAATTCCATCGCGCCCGGCGATGTGCCTTCGAAGATGTCCGGCATCTGGCCGATGCGCCGCGAGTACTCGAACGCGATCTCGGGGACGTGCTGCCGCAGCGCGTCGAGGCGGCCGAACACCGCGACCGTGCCGCCGGTGCCGCCGCCGGTGATCTTGGCGCCGAACAATCCCTTGCGGGCGCCGCGAATCCGCACCGCCTGGACGAGGAAGTCGACCTCCTCGACCGAGAGATCGCAATTGGTCCGATAGCTCTCGTGCGCCGCGTACATGCACTCGCCAGCGGCGACGAGCGCCGCCTCCGATCCCCTGGCCGCATCCTTCAGCGACTCGATGAAGCGCAACACGCGCTCGTTCTCCTCGATCGGATGCCGCGTCGGCCCGGCGACGCGATAGATCGCATCGGGCTGCACGGTCGTCACCGGATCGTCGTGCGTCTTGTACTCGTTCAAAAACGCCGATCCGACGATCCGCTCGGGAATCTTCGACGCGAACTGGGACTCGAATTCGGCGACCGAGAGTTCGGTCAGGTAGTCGAGCTGCGCGCGTCCCGTCCGTGCCCGAAGATCGTTGACGATGCGCTTGCCCATGAACGCGCCGATGCGCGTATCGGCGTAGGGATTCCCGGCGACCGAATGCCGCACCAGCGAGTTGATGCCGACGAATCCCGTGCCCGGCGGGATGTCGATCTCGCCGCGAATCTCGCCCGGCCGGCAGAGGATGTGCGTCAGCCGTCCGCGATGGCCGCTGGTGATCGCGATCTGATCCATGATCCCGCACGGCGCGCCGACGACGTGGTTCTCGGCCATCTGGCCGAGTTTGGCGAGCCGCGCCGGGCTGAGGTTGAGATTCAGGTAGGCGTTCAGGCAACTGAGCGTCGCGATCTCCACCGCCGCCGAGCTGCCGATGCCGACGTTCATGGGAATCGCGCTGAGCACTAACAGGCTGAACCCGTACGGCAGCTGCAGCGACTCTTCCTTGAGCAGCGTGAAGATGCTGCCGCCGACGTAGGCCGCCCATCCGACCAGCGGATTCGACTGGCAGAGCGCGCGGACCTCGGCGTAGCTGGCCAGGCCGCCGCCCGAGGCGAAGTAGTCGAGCGGGATGCGCGTCTCGACCGGCAGCGTCCGCTGCCCGGCCTGCATGGTGCGGATGCGCAGCGTGCGATCGGTGCGCGGCTGCAGCGCCACCAGCACGCCGCGGCCGAGCACCGCCTCGCAGACGTTCGCTCCCGAGTAGTCGGCGATGCCGCCCATGACGTCGAGCCGCGCCGGCACGCGCGCGATCCAGAGCTCGCCGGTGTTGAAGTAGCCGGCCAGGCCGGTGAGATCGCTGGTCGGTTTGCCGAGCAGTTCTTCGAACGCGCGGAGCTCGTATGGCGGCGCCTCGTGCATGCGGCTCCCTGTGTAGCACACGCGCCCGGAGCGCGCAAAGCGCCGCGGCTGCAATCGCGACGGATCGCGCGCCCGCTTATCGTCCGCCGAACATCCGCCCGACGCTGCCGAGCACGTCGTCCATCACCGAACCGTCGCCGTTGCGATCGAGCATCGGCGTCAGCATGCTGAAGAGGTCGCCGCCGCCCGCCGCGCCCGCCGGGGCGCCGCGCATCTGCTGCGTGGCCAGCGATCCCATCACCATCGTCGCCGCGATCGGCAGCAGCCGCTTGAGGACGTCGGCGCTGAGTCCCGTCTGCGAGGCGGCCTGCGCGGCGACCTGCCGGCTCACGTCCTTGCTGCCGAAGATGTGTCCGAGAATTCCGTTGCCGTCCTGCAGCGTCGCTGTCGACGCGGCGAGCGACGGATCTTCGACGTAGCGGCTGTGCTGGCCGCCGCTGAGCGCGCCGATGAGCGCGTCGAGTCCGCCGCTGCTCGAGGCGTTCCGATGCAGGCCGCCGGCGAGCGCCGGCACCAGCGCCGACAGCGCCGAGCGCGTATCGTCCGGCGAGAGACCAACGGCCGCGCCGGCCTGACGAGCGGTGGCACCGCCCTGCGCGTCGAGAATCGCATCGAGGATGTTCATGACGCCTCCTTGCCTGTTGAACCGGGACGGAGAGGTGGAATCTGGAGGGAGCATCTCATGATTTCGCCGCCTGCCTGACGGCTCGTGCAACCGCGCCCCGCCTGTGCTCGAATAGGCGCTGCTCATGGATGCCGATCGCCTCGAAGCCCGCACCAGGCGCCGGTTTCTCGCCGGCGTCGCGGCGTGCGGATTGACCGCGCCGTTCGGCGCGGCGGTGTGGGCGGCGGCGCAGCAGGCGGGCGGCCGCGTGACGCCGGACATGATTCAAGGTGCGGCGCGCCTCGCCGGCCTGACCTTCACCGACGCCGAGCAGCAGGGCATGACGGCGTCGCTCAATCGCATCCTCACGCGCGCCGAGGATCTGCATCGCGATCCGCCGGGCAACGACGTGCCGTCGCCGATCCTGTTCGATCCGCGCGTGCCGGGCGTGCCGGTGACCGTGCCGGCGCGCACGCATCGGCCGAGCGCGCCGCCGCGGCAGCCGAAGCCGCCGTCGCTCGAGGACGTGGCGTTCTGGCCGATCACGCATCTCGCGGATCTCGTGCGCCGCCGGCAGGTCACGGCGGTCGCGCTGACCGAGATGTACCTGGCGCGTCTCGAAACGCACAACGCCGCGCTCAACTGCGTCGTCCACCTGACGCGCGATCGCGCGCTCGCCGAAGCGCGCGAGGCGGATCGCGAGATCGCGGCCGGCCGGTACCGCGGCCTGCTGCACGGTCTGCCGTACGGCGTCAAGGACATCATCGCCGCACGCGGCGCGGCGACGACGTGGGGCGCGGCGCCGTTCGAGAAACGGCTGATCGACGAGGATGCAACGGTCGTCCAGAAGCTGCATGCGGCCGGCGCCGTGCTCGCGGCGAAGCTCACGACCGGTGAGTTGGCGTTCGGCGACCAGTGGTACGGCGGCCGCACCAACAACCCGTGGAACCCCGCCGAAGGATCGAGCGGATCCTCTGCGGGATCGGCGGCGGCCGCCGCCGCCGGTCTGGTCGCGTTCGCGATCGGCACGGACACCGGCGGATCGATCCTGTCGCCGGCGGTGCGCTGCGGCGTCGTCGGCCTGCGCCCGACGTTCGGGCGCGTCAGTCGCAGGGGCGTGATGGCGGCGGGCTGGACGCTGGACAAGGTCGGGCCGATGTGCCGCACGGTCGAGGACGCGGCGATCGTGCTGCACGCGATCGCGGGACCCGACGGCTACGATCTCGCCGTGCCCGAGGGCTGGCCGTTCGCATGGGACGCGCGCGAAGCGGCCGCCGGCAGGCGCGTCGGCGTCGTCGCCGGCATGCTCGAGGCCGAGCGCGACGCTGCAGTCAGCGCCAACAACACGCGCGCGCTCGACGCGCTGCGCGCCGCCGGCCTCGAAATCCGCACCGTCGACCCGCCGACGAGCGACCTGTCCTACTTCATCGAGTACATCGAGCGCGCCGCCGGGTTCGAGACGCTGGTGCGATCGGGCGCCGACGCCGGACTGCGGTCCGCGCGCGTCAGGAACGATCTGCGCGCGTATCACCTCGTGCCCGCGGTCGATTACCTGCAGGCCAATCGCCAGCGTCTGCGGCTGATGGAGGCGTACGCGCGCGCGACGCAGGACGTCGACGTCGTCGTCGGCGGCGCGGTGACGCTCGACCGCAGCAGCCTCAATCCGATCACCAGCCTCACCGGCCATCCGGCGATCGCGGTGCCGACGGGCTTGCGCGCCAACGGCACGCCGACAGGCTTCACGCTCGCCGGCCGGCTCTACGACGAGGCCGCGCTCCTCGGCGTCGCGCGCGTGATCGAGCGCGCGACCGGTCTCGGCGGCCGCAAGCCGCCGCTCGGCTGATCGTGGTCCGGCTCCGCCGCACGGCTCCTGCCGACCTCGCCTTCATCCTTCCGCTCGAGCATCACCCGGACAACCGCGATCTGATCGGTCAGTGGACGTGCGAGGAGCACCTCGTGACGATGGCGAGATCCGATCGCGAACACTGGACGATGGTGAACGAGCAGGAAACGCCGCTCGGCTACCTGATTGCCTACGACAGCCGCACCGACGGCTACGGTATCTACATCAAGCGCATCGCCGTGGCCGAACGATCGCGCGGCGTCGGGCGTGTCGCGCTGGCGGCGTTCCTCGACCACATCTGGCGCGACAGCGACGCCGATCTGGTGACGCTGGCGGTGCGCGGCCACAACGCCAGGGCGATTCACGTCTACGAGATCGTCGGCTTCGAGACGTGGGCGCTGACGCCCGGCCAGCGCGCGGCGATGACCGAGCTCGTCGATCCGATTCCCGACGATTGCCTGGTCATGCGTGCTTGGCGTCCCGCCGACGCCGGCTGACGACGGCCGCTGCATCGATCCGGACAGTTGTCCGCCACTGTCTCCTTTGTATACGCTGTGCATACAAAGACGACACGATGCCGAAAGCCGCCTTTCTCGGCGAATGGGAACAACTGGTGCTGCTGGCGCTCCTGCATCTCGGCGCCGACGGCTACGTGCTGCCGCTCCGCGCCGAGCTGTCGGCGCGCATCGGCCGATCTGTCTCCCGCGGCGCCCTCTATCGGACCCTCGACCGCCTCGAGGGGAAGGGCTACGTCGGCTGGAAGCTGCAGGACGATCGGGCCGAGGCGCGCGGCGGGTTGCCGCGACGGCGATTCCGCGTCACCCCGAAAGGCATCAAGGCGTTGCGCGCCTCACGGCGCGCGCTCACGGATCTCTGGGCGGGACTCGACGAGGTGCTCGAATGACGCGGCCACTGCCGGCGTGGCCGGCGCGGCTGCTGCACGCCGCCGTCGCCGATCCGATGGTCGCCGCCACGATCAGCGGCGATCTACACGAAGAGTATCTCGAGCGCCATCCGCGCTGGTGGCGCGATCTCGCGTTCACGGCGGCCTGTCTCGCCGTCGCCGCGCGCTACCTGCCGGCGTCGCTCGCATCGGCGATTCGCGTCGACGTCGTTCATGCAGCGCGATCGATCGCCCGGGCCCGCACCTTCGCGATCGCCAGCATCGGCGCCCTCGCGCTCGGCATCGGCACCGCCGCCACCGTGCTGACGATCGCCTACGCGTCGCTGCTGCGCCCGCTGCCGCTCGATCGTTCCGAGCAGCTGGTGCGGTGGGGGCAGACGCCAATCGCCAATCCGGTCGGCATCAACTCGACCGCGATCGCGAACTTCCTCGACATGGAGGCGCGGACCACCGCGTTCGCCGGCCTCGCGGCGTCGCAGCTGAGTCGGGTCAACGTCACCAGCGACGCCGGCGCCGAGAGCGTGCTGATGGCGATCGTGACGCCCAACTACCTCGACGTGCTCGGCGTCCGCCCCCTGCTCGGACGCGGGTTCGTCGCCAGCGACGCCGAGCCCGGCGCGCCACCGGTCGCGATCATCACGGACGCGGTCTGGCGCCGGACCTTCGGCGCCGCCGCCGACATCGTCGGGCGCACCATCCGCGTCGACGCCTCGCCGCGCGTCGTCGTCGGCGTCGTCGCGTCCAACCTCGGGGTCCCCGGCGATCCGTCGCTCTGGGCGCCGTTCCAGTGGGACGCCGCGGCGCGGCAGACACGCGACCGCCGCAACATCGAGCCGATCGGCCGCCTGCGCGAGGGCATTTCGTTCGATGCCGGCCGGCAGGAGCTCCAGGCATTGTTCGCGGATCTCGCGGCCGCCTACCCGGCGGTCAACGGCAAGTCGACGATCGCGGCGATGTCCTACCGCGACTTCGCGCTCGGCGGCAGCAGTCCCGGCCGCGGCTTGATGCCGCTCATTGCCTCCGCCGCGGGCGTGCTGCTCCTGATCGCGTACCTGAACGTCGCCAACCTGACGATCGGACGACGGGAGGCGCGGCGTCATGAGCACGCGCTGCGGCAGGTACTCGGCGCTTCGGCGTGGCGTCAGTTCGTGCATCGCATGGCCGAAGCCAGCCTGGTGGTCGTGCCAGCCGCGATGCTGGCGATGCTGATGGCGTTCTGGGCAGTGCCGGCGATCGTGTCGAGGTTCGGCGACGCGATTCCGCGCGCGACGACGATCGCGCCGGGGCTGGTCACCGCCGTCGTGGTCGCCCTCGCATCGCTCGTCGCGGCGCTCGTCACTGCGATTGCCGGCGGCCGCCTGCGATCCCGATGGGTGACGCCGGCGATGCTCGGCCGCCGCACCTCGACCGGCGCATTCAGGACGCGGCGACGGCTCGTCGCGGTGCAGGTCGGTCTTGCCGCGGGACTCGTCTACGGCGCCGTTCTGCTCGGCGCGACTCTGGCGGCGCTCGTGCGCACGGATCTCGGCGTGCCGATCGAGGGCGCCTTGACGTTCGCCGTCGGCCTCTCCGATCGCTACAGCGATCCGTCGCGCGTCCGCGGCTACTTCGACGAGCTGTCGTCGCGGATCGCGCAGCTGCCGCGCGTCACCGCCGTCGGCGCGACGTCGCGGACGCCGTTTTCGGGCGGCACCAACGGCGAGGCCTCCGCCGCCGACGATCCCGCGCGCGTCGAGCCGATCGCCGAGTACCGCACGGTGATGCCACACCTGTTCGAAGCGCTCGGCCTCCGCATCGTCGAAGGCCGCGGCTATGCGGGCGTGCCGCTCTCCGCGGCGCGGCAGATCATCGTCAGCGAAGCGCTCGCGCGCAAGCTGTTCCCGGGCGGGCCCGCGGTCGGCCGCCGCGTGCGGCTTGGCAGCGACGCGGACATCTACGAGGTGCTGGGCGTCGTCAGCGACCTGCGCGACTTCGGTCCGACGCGGCCGTCGCGGCCGGCGATCTACCTGCGCCACGGATCGGAGCCGGGCTTCGCGTCGGCGCGCGCGATGGTGTTCGTCGTCCGTGCCGGCGGCGTTCTCGACGCGCTCGTTCCGGACATCCGCCGCATTGTCCGCGATCTCGACGCCGACGTCGCGGTCGAGCGGGTCGCGACGCTCGAGGAGCTCGCGACGCGATCGCTCGGCAGCTCGCGCCGCGCCGCGACCACGGTGGTCGTCTCGCTCGCCGCCATCGCGCTCGCGCTCGGTGTCATCGGTGTCTTCGGGGTCGTTGCCGACGGCGTCGAACGGCGCACGCGCGAGATCGGGGTGCGTCTCGCGATCGGCGATACGCCGTCGGGCATCGTGCGCCTGTTCCTGAACGACGGCATTCGCCTGGCGATCGCCGGCGCGGTCCTCGGCGCCGGCGTCGCCTGGTTCGTCGACGGACTGGTCAGAAGCGTGGTGGTGCAGACAGCCGCCCCTGGCGCGATCGCGACGATCGCGATGGCGCTCGCGATCCTCGGCGCGTCGACGTTGATCGCCTCCGCGCTGCCAGCGCGTCGCGCCGGCCGGCTCGAGCCGGTGCAGGCGTTGAGGGAGGAGTAGGCGCGGGCGCCTAGTCGGCCCTCAGCGTCCGTGCCGGATCCACCCGCGCCGCGCGTCGTGTCGGAAGTGCGTTCACGATCGCGGCGAAGACGAGGAGTGCGGTGAGGGTGACGCCGAGCACGATGGGATCGTGCGGCGCGACCCCGAAGAGCAGGTCGTCCAGCAGGCGGGCCAGGACGACCGCGCCGCCGGCCCCGATCGCGCCGCCAAGCGCGACGACCGTCAGGCTGCTGCCGAGCACCGTGCGCGCGATGTCGGCGATGCGGGCGCCGAGCGCGACGCGGATCCCGATCTCGCGCGTCCGCTGCGAGATCAGATACGTGGTGACGCCGTAGGTGCCGCCGAGCGCGAGCAGCGCCGCGGTGAGCGCGAACACGGCGACGAGCCAGGAGTACGTTCGACGATCCGACATCGATCGGCGCAGCGCATCGGTCATCGACTGCACCTGGTACATCGCCAGATCCGGATCGAGCTCACGCACCACGGCGCGCGCCGATCCGATCGCGTCGGCCTTCGTGTGCAGCACCACCGTCATCGTCCACGCCGCCGACTGCGCGAGCGGCAGGTACAGGCCGGGACGCATCGGCCGCTCGAGGCCGTAATGCTTGACGTCTTCGACCACGCCGACGATGGTGATCCACGGCTGCGGGTTCCGCGACGACTCCGGCCGGATCCGGCGGCCGACCGCATTGTCCACGCCGGGCAGGAACGTCCTGACGAAGGTCTCGTTCACCACCGCGGCGCGCGCGTCGCCGCGGCCGTCGCTGTCGGTCAGGAAGCGGCCGTGACGCAGGCGAATGCCCATTGCGGTGAAGTAGCCGGGGCTGGCCGGCCGGTAGAGCGTCACCGGAGTGGGCTCGCCAGACTTCAGCGGCGCGCGGCCTTCGACCTCGTAGAAGTTTCCCCAGTGACAACCGAGCGGAGCGCAGCTGATGAGGCCCACGTCCTCGACGCCAGGAACCGCGCGCAGGCGCTCGGTCAGTCGATCCCAGAACACCCTCGCGCGCTGGCCGGGCGCGTCGCCGGGCCGGTCGTCATACGTGCTCGACGGCAGCGAGAGCCGAAACGTCGTCACATCCTCCACGCGAAAGCCGGGATCGACCGCCTGCACGCGCCCGTAGGCCCGCACGAGAAGGCCGCCGCAAATCAAGAGGATCGCGGCGAGTGCGAACTCGGCGCCGACCAGAATCGACAACGTGCGGCGTCCGCCGGGGCCCCGCGTCGTGCCAGTGGACGCGTCGTGCATCGCGCCGCGAACGTTTCCCGACAACGCGTGCATCGCCGGCGCCCAACCGAACAGCAGCGTCGTCGCGATCGTAAGCAGCGCCGTGAACAGCGCCATGCGCCAGTCGAGCGTGAAGCTTGCCCAGGCCGGGACCTGATCGCCCGCGGTAGTGACGAGCGCGTTCGTCGCGGTCAGGCCGAGGAGCAGGCCGAGCGCGCCGCCGACGATCGCGAGGACCATGTTCTCGAGAAACAGCTGGCGGGCGAGCCGCGGACGACTGGCGCCGACCGCGAGCCGGATGCCCATCTCGCGGCGGCGGACCAGCGCGCGCGCCAGCATCACGCTGGCGACGTTGGCGCAGGCGACGAGCATCAGGATGGCGGTCGCGATCAGCAGCGACTGCGCCCGCGTGCGGAACGCGTTCGAGAACTCGTAACGCAGTGGTCGAACGAACGGCCAGGTCGCCTTGTCCGGATCGCTCGTCGCCCAGACCTGTTCGTGGGCGCGTCGCAGATCTTCCTGCGCCGCCTCGGCGGTGACGCCCGGCTTCAGACGGCCGATGGCGCCGGCGTAGCCATAACTCCGGTACGACTGGGCCGGATCGCCGGCGAGCGGCACCCAGAGCTTGATCCGGCCGGGGAACTCCGCGCGCGCCGGCAGGACGCCGATGATCGTCCGCGCGACGTTGTTCAGCCGCAGCGTCTGTCCGAGGACGTCCAGCGAACCGGCGAAGCGCTCGCGCCACACGCGCTCGCCGATGAGCACGACCGGCGGGCCGTTTGGACGATCCTCGTCCGCTGTGAACATGCGTCCGAGGATCGGCTGCACGCCAAGCGCCGCCGCGAAGCCCGACGTCACTTCCGCGCCGTCGATCCGTTCGGCGGGAGCGCCAGGCGCGGACAGATTGAAGCTGGCCTCGTCCCAGATGCCGATCGCCTCGAATGCGCGCACCTGTTCCTGCCACTTCGCGAAGTCCGGATAGTTGATGCCGACGACGTCGAGATTCCATTTCGGCGCGGCGACGTTGACGTAGACGAGCCGGTCCTGGTCCGGGAATGGAAACGGCCGCAGGAACAGCCCGTCAATCAGGCTGAAGACGACGATGTTCGCGGCGATGCCGAGTGTCAGCATGACCACGACCAGCGCGGTCGAGGTCTTCTGCCGCCGCAGCCAGCGGAACGTGTAGCGGAGATCGGTGCCCAGCATCGACGTGCTCCTTGGCTCGTGTGAATGCGTCCGGGAGCGCCGGGCCATGGACCGCACCCGCGCCGCCGCCAGATCGAGCGCGGCTCGCAGCCATACCGCCGCGACCGCCCGTCGCCCGCGCACGCGTGCGCGCGCGATTGCGTCGGCGAACACCGCTGCCATCTCGTCGCCGTGACGCGCACGCAGATCGGTCGGCGCCAGCGCCAGCAGCCGCCGGTAGACGCGCGTCGGGTCGTTGCGCATCTAGCGGGCTCCCGACTTCGGTTTGACGCGTGCGCGCGCGATGCGCACGACGCCGGCAAGCCGATCGGTTTCCGCGCCGAGCGCGGCGCGGCCGGCGCGGGTCAGGCCGTAGTAGCGTCTGCGTTCGCTCTCGTCGGGCGGCCGGCGCGAGCCGTCAGTCAGCTCCTCGATCCAGCCCTCTTGCTGGAGCTCGTCGATCGCGCCGTAGAGCGTCGCCGGCCACAGCCGCACGCGGCCGTCGCTGAGCTCCTGCACCTCGCGGGCGATCGACTGGCCGTGTCGATCTTCGGCGGCAAGGGCGACCAGGATGTAGTACC
>DASTCC010000362.1:0-16033 GCA_035711465.1 Vicinamibacterales bacterium | reverse complement strand
GAAGAGTACATGCGAGAGCGCTTCGGCGCCGAATATGACGAATACGCGCGGTGGGTACGACAGTGGATTGGACGGCGCCGGCCGGCGCGACGGCGTCAGGACTGGGCCGCCGGTCGGGCCATCGGAATCGAGAGACCAGCGCCCTCCCGGCCTCGTCCGCGCCATACGCTGACGCCGTGACCCGTGAGCACCGCGAGCGCCGCGACGAGCGACGCGGTCCTCGGCACGTCGAAGCGCTCGCGAATCTCGACACGCGGCAGATCGCCGCGGCCGATGAACACGTCGCACACGCCCTCGCCCGCCGCGGCCATCCATCCCGGACCGGCGTCCGAGTCACGGCTCGTGTGATCGCGAAACGTCCGTAACGCACGCTCGAGCGCACCATCTTCACTCACCCGAACGAGGTCGCGACGCCAGCCTCCGTCGTCGTCCCGTGGATCGGCGCTTTGCAGGACCCCGAACACAGATTCGAGGAGCGGCCCGATCGGCTTCAGTTGCCAGGTCCTGCTGGTGCCGGCGTCGAGCCAGTCGGACAGCAGCTGAGCCTCGGCGGCGATCATTTCGAGACGCGCGGCCAGCCGCGTCAGCCGTTCGAAAAGCGCGGGCTCCTCGGCCTTCGGCAGCCGGCCATCGCTCAGGAGACTGCCGATGGTGCCGAGCGTCGAGGCCACGCCGCGAATGTCATGCTCGACGGCCGCGAGCGCATCACGCGCGTCGAGCGGACGCCAGTCGAGAACCGTGCTCATTGGCCGACCAGCTCCTTCAGCGCGGTCGCATTGGCCACCGCGGCGGCGTCCGGATCGTTGTTGAAATACGCGTACACGTTGCGGCCGCTGCGTACCCAGCCGCCGATCCATCGAGCCCATCGCTCGAGGACGCGGCGTGAGTAGCTCCCGTGATACTGCCCGCTGGTGCCGTGGAAGCGCAAGTAGACGAACGGACCGACCGGAGTGTCGCTGAAACGGCCCTCGAGCTTGTCGTGAAGACAGAGCGCGACCCCGTGAGACTCGAGCTCGGCGAACACGTCATCGCGATACCAGGACTCGTGACGGAACTCGATCACGTGCAGGGGACGCTGCTCGCCGGCCGCGGTCAGCCCGCATTTGCCGACGTCGCGCGCGTGGCTCGGCAGCGCGCGCAGGAACGTCTGCAGCCGCTCGAGGTCGAAGCGAAACGAGGCCGGCAGCTGGTAGAGCACCGGACCGAGCTGGTTGCCGAGCGCGAGCGCGCGCTGGAAGAACAGCTTGAGCGGCGCCAGCGGGTCCTTCAGACGTTTGAGGTGCGTCAGGTACCGGCTCGCTTTCACCGACCAGAGAAACTCCAGCGGCGTGGCCGCCGCCCAGTTGGCGAAGGTCGATTCCGGCGGCAGCCGATAGAAGGTGTTGTTGACCTCGACCGTGTCGAAGACGCGCGCGTAGTGAGAGAGCCACAAGTTGGTCGGCGCCTCGGCGGGATAGAACCGGCCGCGCCACGTCGCGTACTGCCACCCCGAACAGCCGATGCGGATCCGGCCGGCCATCCCACATCACCTACATCGATCCAAGTAGCAACTCCGGTACCGCGATGTAGGTGATGGAACGCCAAGGACGTCCGCGCGTTTGCTCATAGCCGGAACCGGCGGACTCAGCCGTGCCGCGCGGGTCTACCAGGTAATCGCGACACTCCGCGGTTTCCTGCGTGGCACAACATCGGCAAGGGGCTAGGGATATCCCGCACGGTTGGCACGACGCTCGAGTCGCAAGCCGACGCCTCGGAGGCTGGAGATGAAAGCCGTTTGCTGGCAAAGCCGGCAAAAGATCGCCGTCGAGAACGTACCCGATCCACGCGTCCTCGACTCCCGCGATGCCATCGTTCGCGTCACCTCCACCGCCATCTGCGGTTCAGACCTCGATCTGTACGAGGGCGCGGTGCCGTCGCTCGCGCCCGGCGACATCCTCGGCCACGAGTTCATGGGCGAAGTCGTCGAGAAGGGCCCTGACGTCGCGTCGCTCGACATCGGCGATCGCGTCGTCGTCCCCTGCGCGATCGCGTGCGGATGCTGCGCGCCGTGCCGCGAGGGACGATGGGCGCTCTGCGACAAGTCGAACCGGAACGCCTGGCTGGTCGAGCGGCTCTACGGCACCGCCGGCGCGGGCCTGTTCGGCTGCTCGGAGCTCTACGGCGGATACGCCGGCGGCCAGGCCGAATACGTGCGGGTGCCGTACGCGGACGTCGGCCCACTGCGAGTGCCGGCGACGCTATCGGACGACGCCGTCCTGTTCCTGTCGGACATTCTGCCGGCGGCGTTCACCGCGGCCGAACGTTGCGCAATCGAGGAGGGGGACACCGTCGCCGTCTTCGGGTGCGGCGCTGTCGGCCTGCTCACCATTCAGAGCGCATTCCTGCTCGGCGCCGCGCGTGTCATCGCGATCGACCGCCTCTCGCACCGCCTCGAGCTCGCACGCGCCCGCTGCGGCGCCGAAACGCTCAACGTCGACCGGGGCGACGTGTTCGATGCGATCCGGACGATGACAGGGGGACGCGGCGCCGACGCCTGCATCGACACCGCGGGCCTCGAGGCGCACGGCTGCGAATCGAGCGGCGGATGCGTCCAGGGCGATCTGGTCGAACCGGCGCCCAGCGTGCCGCTGGGCAGCGGTCCGACGCTGCGGACCGGGCGCACGCACGTGCACCGCTACATGCGCCCGCTGCTGGCGCTCATCGAGCACGGCGTCTTCGATCCGTCCTTCGTGGCCAGCCATCACGTGCCGCTCGACGACGCGCCGAGCGCGTATCAGATGTTCAGGAATTGCACGGACGGATGCACCAAGGTCGTGATGCACCCGTAGGCATTGCGGCGCAGCTGTTCAGCGGCGCTCGTCGGCGGCGACCGGCTGGTTCATGGCCATCGCGGCCCGCGTCGGCATCAGCCTGGCGGCCCAGCCGAGATCGAGATCCCGCGACCAGACCGCCTCAGCGCGAGCGTCTTTGCCGACGGCGGATGGCAGCACGCGATCGACGAGCTGAACGATCGAGGCGACCAGCTCCGGCGCGAGCGCATCGGCCGCGAGCGCGACCCTCGCCTGCACGCCGGGCGTGATGCGGGCGCGGCGCTGGCGCAGCGCCGCGACGACCTGACGGGCCGCGCGGTCGACGTTCATCGAGGTCAGCGACGACACGGTACCCATCCCGAACCAGGTCGCCTCCGCCGCCCGACGCCCACGCACGCGGACGTTGCGATGCGAACCGGACCGCATCAGGCCGGGCGTGACCGTCAACACGTGCACCCCGTCGCCGCCGAGTTCGGCGTGGAGCCCTTCGGAGAGCGCGGTCAGCGCGAACTTGCCCACGCAGTACGGCAGGAGATGCGGCACGGCGATGCGGCCGCCGAACGACGAGATGTTGACGATGCTGCCCCGCCGCTCGATCAGGTGCGGCAGCGCCGCGCGTATCACGTGGAACGGGCCCCAGAAATGCGTGTCCAGCGACTCGCGAAAGTCCTCCGGGGTCGCGCGCGCAAACGGCATCATCTGGATGACGCCGGCGTTGTTGACGACGACGTCGAGCTGTCCGTGGGCTTCGACGATGCCGCGGACGAGCCGGGTCACGCGGTCGGGGTCGCGGACGTCGCAGACGGCGACGTCGACGGTGGCGCCGCAGCGAACCAGCTCGAGCCGTGCGCGCTCGAGCTCGTCGGCGGTTCGCGACACCAGCACGATCGTCGCGCCCTGCTCGGCGAACTGCCGCGCCAGCGCCAGGCCGAAACCGCGGGCGCCGCCGGTGATCAGCACGACGCGGCCGTCGAAGGTATACGCGCGAGCGGCAAGACGCCGGCGCACCCACGACGCCGCGACGAGCGCACCCAATCCGATCGCGACGCTCGTGGCGAGGTCCCGCGAGCGCTCGGATCTGCCGACGGAGACACGCTGTGCCATGCCGGCCGACGGTGCACAGCCAGTGCCAGTGCGCTGCCGCGCCGCGGGCGGAACGTGGAGCGGGCTGCCGCCGGCGCGATGCCGAGAATGGGCGCGGATATGCCCTCTGTTTGCGCAGCGGCGCGACGGCGACTGTCCGCATCCGTCCGCGGTTCCTCTCGTAGAATCGCCAGTCAGGAGCTCATCGATGACCGCGGTTTCAGCATCCCTTCGCTTCGCCGCGAGGCTGCTCGCGCTCCTGTGTGCCGCATTGGTCGCGACCGAGGTCTCGACCGGGCCGGCCGGCACCCGAGTCGCGGCCGGTAACTGGCCGCAGTGGCGCGGTCCGGATCGTGACGGCGTCTCGAAGGAGACCGGCCTGCTCACCAGCTGGCCCGAGGGCGGACCGAAGAAGCTCTACACCACCGCCGGCATGGGCCGCGCGTTTTCCACCGTCTCGGTGGCCGGCGGCAAGGTCTTCACGATGGGCGACCGCGGCAGCGGCCAGTTCGTCATCGCGCTCGACGAAGAGACGGGCCAGGAGCTGTGGGCGACGCGGATCGGCAGTTCGTACTCGAGCCCGGACGACTTCAACGGTCCGCGCGGGACGCCGACGATCGACGGCGCGCTGCTCTACGCGATCGGCACCGACGGCCAGCTCGTCTGCCTCGAGACCGCGACCGGACGCGAGCGCTGGCGCAAGGTCCTGTCGCGCGACTTCGGCGGCCGGATGATGTCGGGCTGGGAATGGTCCGAATCGCCCCTCGTCGACGGCGATCGCGTCGTGGTCACTCCCGGCGGGGCCAAAGCCGGAATCGTCGCGCTCGACAAGACGACCGGCCGCGAGATCTGGCGCGCGGCCATTCCACGATTCGGATCGCAGGGCGCCGACGGCGCCGGCTACTCTTCCATCGTGATCTCGAATGGCGGCGGCGTGAAGCAGTACGTGCAGATGATGGGCCGCGGCCTGGTCGGCGTGCGCGCCAGCGACGGCTGGTTCCTCTGGGGCAACAACGCGGTCGCCAACAACATCGCCAACATCACGACGCCGGTCGTACGCGACAACTTCGTGTTCGGAACGTCGAGCTACGACACGGGATCGGCGCTGATCGAGCTCGCGCCCGCGCCGGACAACCGGGTGACCGCGACGCAGAAGTACTTTCTCGACAACTTCGAGAACCATCACGGCGGCGTCGTGCTCGTCGGCGACTACCTGTACGGCGGCCACGGCCGCAGTCAGGGATTTCCGGTGTGCATCGAGCTCTCGACCGGCAAGTCCATGTGGCCGCAGCAGCGCGGCGTCGGCGCCGGATCGGCGGCGGTCGTGGCCGCCGATGGGCATCTCTACTTCCGCTATCAGGACGGCGTCGTCGCGCTCGTGGAAGCGACGCCGGCGGCATTCCGGGTCAAGGGATCGTTCAGGATTCCGAATCCGTTCCGCCTGAGCTGGCCGCACCCGGTCGTCACCGGCGGCCGCCTCTACCTGCGCGAGCAGGACGCGTTGCACGTCTACGACGTCGCCAGCCGATAGCCGGTGGTTCTGCGGCTCGTCCGCGGACGCTCAGGCGAGCGGCGAACCGCCGATCGCGGTGTGCGCCGGACCGCTGGACGACAGTCGACTCTGATACAGGATTGCGCGCTCGACGCGGACGCGGGCGATGGCCGTGGCGTCCGACTGTACGGGCGCGCCGCTGCGAAGTCCGCCGGCGTCCTTCACACGCCCAATCGTCAAATGAGGCCGGAACTCGCGCGCCTCGCGCGCGACACCCGCCGACTCGAGGCGCGCGCTGACTTCGCGCTCGACCGCCCTCGCTGCCTTGGCCCCGTCGGTGACGCCGACCCAGATGACGCGCGGCGCTCCCCGAGGCGGAAAAACGCCGACACCGCCCAACGTCAGCTCGAACGCAGGAATCGTCAGCGGGGGCGCGAGAACATTGACGATCGTCCGCACCTGCGGCAAGGGCACCTCGCCGATGAACCGGATCGTGAGATGCACCTGGCCGGGCTTCACCCAGGTGATTTTCGGTCGAGGGACGACGACGTCGAGGCGCCTGGACAGATCGCGGCTGACGAGCTCGACAGCCGTCGCCGCGGCCGAGTCGATGGCGATGGCGACGAACAGTCGAGCCCGGGACGTGACCGGAGATGGCGGGCGCACGCCGACATGCTAGCAACGAGACGGCGCCAGCGCGTCGCGTGGCCGTCCTACACCCGCGGCGTCGCGCGCCAGCGGTTCATCCCGATGCCGACGCAGGCGCCTCCGGCGGCGAGACTCAAGCCCGCCAGAATCGGCCAGACGCGCGAACGATCCCCGGTCGCGCGATCGGTCGGCTCGGCGGCGCGCGGCGGCAGCTGATCGCGTTGGTGCGAATCGGGCCGGCCCAGCATCAACCAGCCGAAGATCGCCAGGCCCAGCACGAGCAGGATCAGCCCGAGCGCGATCAGCGGCGGCTGCGCTCTCACTGCGGGCGCCTCCGCGCGCCGCCTCCCTGGTTGTCGGTCTCTCCGGCGTCGTCGCCTTCGGCGCCCTCGTCCTCTTCGTCGTCGTCCTCGTCGTCCTCGTCGAAATCGCCGTCGTCTTCGTCGTCGAGCTCGTCATCGGCCTCGTCGCTCGCGACTTCGGTGTCGTCCTCGCCTTCCGCTTCCGCGAGTTCGTCTTCCGCCAATTCGTCGAGCTCGTCGGCGGCAGCCTCGTCTTCGGTCGCGGCGTCGCGGTCCGTACCGGCGGAGCCGGACCGGGAGCGGCCGGGCGCGCCGGCAGCCTCGCGCGGCAGCGGCCCGTCGGGATTCGGCGTCGTCTTCTGGTCGTTCGTGAAAGTACGTGCCATTGGATTCACCCCTCTTCGAGCGGCGCCGTTCGTCGGCCGCTGATGGGGCTGGCGGACGCAATGTCAGTGCCACGGGTTCGTGGCTCCAGGCGATCGCGCGGCGCTGACTGTTCGACCCGGAGCGACGTGGATCGGTCGACGCCTGCTCAATGTGGGCAGCGCAGGAGCTGCTTCCTTCGGCGCGCCGCTGGTGGGGACGCGGCCGATCCTTATTGAATGCGAACGTCCTGCACCTGGCGTTCGCCGGGCAAGATGGTCACGCCGATCGACGCGTTGTTGAGCTGGCGGAGGTAGTCGGGATCGGCCGGATCGGCGGGGAGCGCGGTCACGGCGGCCAGGCGATACTCGCCGGCGCCAAGACCAGGGAAACGGTAGGTGCCGGCCGAGTCGGGCCGTGTCGTCCGGATACGCGATGTGCCCGTCCACCAGTAGCGCTCGTCCGACGCGTAGAGCACCATCGTCAGGTCCGATCGCGCGCGGCCGTCGGCCCCGCTGAGCTGGCCGGACAGCGAGGCGAGGCGATCGACCATCGTGATCGTCGCGCCTGCGAACTGCTGCCCGGGCAGGATGTCGATCGGCAGATCGTAGGCGTCGGCGCCCCCGATCGTCGCGCCGCCCAGTTCCCATCTCGACGCGCCGCTCGCCGTTGCGACCCGGAGCAGGTAGCGGCCCGGTGCGATGCCCGAAATCTCGAAGCGGCCGTCCGGCGCCACGATCGGCGTGCCGGTGAACTCACCGATCTCCGGCGGCATGTTGTCGTCGATCGCGACCAGCCGCACGCGCGGCCATCCGGCCGGCGGCGACGCGCCTGCATACGCGATGCGGCCTTCGATCCGCGCCCCTGGCACGAGCACGGCGGAGACGTCGAGCGGGTTGATGCCGTCGACGGTCACCACCTGGTGGGCCCACGATCGCGACGCCCCTCCGGCAGCCGAGAATCCGCTGGCGCGAATGACGTACGTCCCCGCCGCCACCGCGTGCAGATGCACTGTCGTCACGTCCTTGAGCGTGACGCTGCGCGCGAAGCTGCTGCTCGGATCGTCGTACGACGCCATCGCGACGCTCACGATTGACGGCATGTCGGTGCCGGACGGGGTGAAGGTGACGTGAAGCGTCGAGGTCTGAACGGGCCGCAGCCGGACGTCGATGCCGATCGCGTCCTGACCCGGCACGACCACCACCGACGACGCCTGAGCCACCTCCCGGACACCTGGCGCGAACATCGCCCAGACGGCTTCCTTCGATCCGGTAGATCCGACGCGCGGATCCCCGAGGTTGACCGCCGTCGGGATCGCGGCCACGACGTACTGTCCGGGAGCGACATCGTCGATCCGATACCGGCCCTGATCGTCCGCCGTCGTGTGTCCGAAGTACTTGATCAGATTCCGCAGCCCGCGTCTCGTGACGGTTCCTGCCGCGACCGTGATGCCCGATATCGGCTTGCCGGCATCGTCCAGCACCTGCCCGGTGATCCCGCCGACCGCGTCGAGCGTGAACGCGACGTCGGCGACGCGCTGCGCGGCGGCGAGCACGATCGGCGTCCCGGGTTGTCCCGGGCCGGCGGCGCCGTACTCCTGCGTGACGTAGCCGGCAATCGTGGCGCTGACGATGAAGCGGCCGGCGGGAAGGCCGGTGATCTGAAAACGGCCGCCGGCATCGGTGACGACCGACCGCTGATCGGCAGTTTCGGTGCTGGCGAGATGGATCGCGACGCCAGTCAGCGGCTTCCGGGCAGCGTCGACGACGGTCCCGGCGATGGTGGCGGTCGTGCCCGGCCGCTGCGAAGAGAGCACCGTCGGCGTCAGCGCCAGCAGCGCGACGAGCGACAACGTGGCAAGACGCATGCGTTCCCGTTTCACTGAGCGCGCTCCGCGAGGCGCATCAGGATGCCCCGATAGCTCGGTGCATCGCGAAGCGGCGTGAAGCAGGGATCGATCGGCGTCAGCCAGCCGGCCGGTCCAGGCGGCGCGTCGGTCAGCAGCTTGCCCAGCAAGGTCAGCGCGCGATCGGTACGGTCGGCGGCGGTCTCGATCGCGGCCGCCGCGAGAGCCGCTTCGACGAGGCGCCCTTCCTGCTTGAGCTCCTCGGCTGCTTGCCGGGCCCGGCCCAGCGCCTCTGCGGCCCGATCGCCGGCGCGGATCTGTCTGCAGGCGATCGACAAGCCGATGAGCGCGGGCGTGTGCTGCGGCAGGCGATCGAGCGCGCGGTCGAACCAGCCGATCGCCGCCGAGGCGTCGCCGGCCTCGAGCTTGAGCGTCCCAAGGCCGGTCCAGGCGCCGACGGCGTACTCGTCGGCGAACAAGCGGCTGCCCTTCGACTGCAGCTCGCGCTCGAACGCCGCTTCGGCGCCGGCGGCGTCGCCGACGGCGTGCCGGATCAAGCCGTGCAGCCAATGCAGGCCGCTGGCCGGGAAGCGCGCGAGGCCCGGCACGTCGTGGCCGTCGGACGCCTGACCGGCGCGAAGCGTCGCCTCGGCCTGGTCGAGATCGGCGCGCGCGACGTGCACCATGGCGATCGCGAAGTAGGCGTAGGCGAGCTTCGGAAACTGCGCGACCACGGCGCTCATGCTGGCGAGCCGCTCCTCGCCCCACGCCGCGATGCCCAGACGGAACAGGTGCCGCCAGTTGCCGGGCTCGAGCGCGACCGCCCGCCGACCCGCTGCGAGCGCCTCGACCGATCGGCCGACGGCGCCGAGAAAGAACGCCAGCGACGCGTGACCCTCGGCGAGCTCGGGATCGATCGTGATGGCTTCTTCCGCATGCGCGATCGCCTTCTGCAGTTCCTCGACCTCGCGATGAACGCGGGCGCGCTGCGACTGGAAGCGCCAGAACCGCGCGTGGGCGAGCCCGGCGTGCGCGAGCGCGTAGCGGGGATCGAACGTCAGCGCGCGCTCGAAACAGGCGATCGCCGCCGGCACCTGCGCCGGATCGAGCGCTTCGAGATGGAGACGGCCTTCGTTCAGCGCGCGGTACGCCTCGAGGCTCGACGTCTCGCGCGCCTTCAGCCGTGCCGCGGCGGCCGGCGTGACGTTGAGACGGAGTCCGGCGATCAGCTGCCGCACGATCGCATCCTGGAGACCGAAGATGTCGGCCATCTCGCCGTCGGCCTTGGCGTGAAGGAGCGCTTCGCTGGTGGCGACGTCGATGACGCGGGCGGTGATGCGCAGCCGCGGCCCGGCGCGCTGAAAACTGCCGGCGACGACCATATCGAGGCCGGCGGCGCGGGCGGCGTCGGCGCTCATCGTCCGATCCGCGCCGGTGACCAGGGCGCGGTCGATCACGCGCAGGTCGGCAATCACGCGCAGGTCGCTGGTGATCGTCTCGCAGAGCCCGGTGCCGAGCCAGGCAACTTCCGCGTCGCCGGACACGTTGGCGAAGTCGAGCACCGCGATCGATCGGGTGCGGGGTCGCGCGCTTTCGGTCCGCGCCGCGCCAGCCGCCGGCGCCGGATCGGTACGCTCGACCTCGGCGATGAACCGGTAGCCCTTCCGCGGCACCGTCTGCACGTAGGTCGGCGCCGCCGGATCGTCGTCGAGCGCCTGCCGCAGCTCGGAGACGACCTGCGTGATCGCGTTGTCGGTCACGGCGACATCGGGCCAGAGCGCCTGCAGGATCTCGTCCTTGGAAACGAGCGACGAGGGCCTGGACACGAGGAGGAACAGCAGGTCGATGACCTTCGGCGGCAGCGCGAGCGCTTCGCCGCCGCGCGACAGCCGATAAGCGCCGCGCTCGAGACAGTACGGACCGAATCGGTATGTCGAGCCGATCATGGCGTCCGGTGCGGTGAAGGCCTGGAGGCTTGGAGGCATGAAGGCTTGACACGAAGCCTCGCCGAACCCGCTTCAAGCCTCAAGCCTTCAAGCCTCAAGCCTCAAGTCTTGCGCCCGCGTCCTCAGACCGTAGCGCGAATCAAACCGCCATCCACTTGCAGCGACGCGCCCGTAATGTACCGAGCCGCGTCCGAGAACAGGAACACGGCGGCATTCGCAAATTCGTCCGGCTGGCCGTATCGGCCCATCGGAATCGTTTTCACCGACTGCGCTTTGACGTCCTCGGGCGAGCTCTTCGCCGCCTTCGCCTTCGTCGCATCGAGTTCCCGGACGCGATCCGTGTCGATGCGGCCGGGCATCAGATGGTTGACGCGAATCCTGTCGCCGGCCAGCTCGTTGGCGAGCGTCTTCGAGAGCGCCGCAACCGAGGCGCGCACGGCGTTCGACAACGCCAGGTTGGCGATTGGCTCGCGGACCGCCGACGACGTCGAGACGACGATGGCGCCGCCGCCACGGGCCTTCATCGAGGGCACCGCCAGCCGCGTCATCCGCACCGCGCTCAGCACCAGCAGTTCGAACGCACCCTGCCACGCGGCGTCGTCGAACGAGAGCGCCGGGCCGGCGGGCGGACCGCCGGCGTTGACGAAGAGCAGATCGACGCCGCCGAACTTCTCCATCGTGCGGGTGTGCCACTTGGCGATCGAATCGGCCGAACGGACGTCGACGGCCATGGCGAGCGTATCGACGAAGGTCTCGGCGGCGATGCGCTTGCCGGCGTCGGTGATCGAGAACTCGTTGCGCGAGCCGAGCGAGACCTTGGCGCCTTCGGCCGCCAGCGCCCGCGCGACGGCGTAGCCGAGCCCCCGGCTCGCTCCCGCGACCATCGCAATCTTGCCCTTCAGACCGAGATCCATGATCCGCCTTCCTGCGCTGCCGTCCAGGCGAGCACGCGATCGAGCGCCGCGCGGGTGCCGTCGTCGAGGACCGGCCCGGGGGCGCGCGTGGACGCATCGGCAATGGCACCGCGGCGTCGGAACACTTCCTTGCGAATGGCCATGCCGATCGCCTCCTGGAACTCGAAGCGCATCAGCGGAACGAAGGTATAGAAGACGTCGGCGGCCTCGTCGACCTTCCCGGCGCGGTAGAGCGAGACGACTTTGACCAGCACCTCGGGATAGGCGAAGCCGGTCATGACGCCGGCCGCGCCCGCCATCAACTCCTCGATCAGGAACACGCCGCCCAGGCCGCCGAGGATCGCGACCTTGGTGTCGGCGGCGGCCTTGAGGATGCGCGCCGTCTTGAACGGCGTCGGCGGATCCTCGAGCTTGATCGTCCGCGCCGTCGGCACTTCCTTCGCGATCCGCGCCAGCAGCGACGCTTCCATCGCGAAGCCGGAGATCGGCGGGTAGTCCTGGACGACGATCGGCAGATCGACCGCGTCGGCGAGCGCCTTGTAATGATTGACCACCGACTCGGTGTTCAGCTTGAGCGCGCGCGGCGGACTGACCATCACCGCGTCGGCGCCGAGCGCGTTCGCCTCGCGCGTGTACTCGATCCCGCTGCGCACGCTGTCGGCCGAGGCGCCGGCGATGACCTTGGCGCGGCCGTTGACCTGCGAGACGACGGTCTCGAGAATCAGCGCGCGCTCCTTCTCGCTGAGCCGCGCGACCTCTCCGGTGACGCCAAGCGCCGTGACGCCGTTGACGCCGGTGCCGACGATGAGATCGACCACTCTTCTGAGACCTGCCACATCCACGTCGCCGCCGCCCTGCTGAAACGGCGTCGGCAGCACCGAGAACACTCCTTCGAACGTCACCCGATCCTCCGCAAACCAAGAAAGACTATCATTCGCGGACGTTCCCGGACACGCGTGACACGCCACGAGGAGCCCACGTGCGCCGACCCGCTCTCGCTGCCCCGTTGTTTCTCGGTCTGATCTGGCTCGGCACGTCGCTGCCGACGACGCAGGTCGCCGTCGATTCCGCGGCCGCCGAATGGCGCAGCTACGGCCGCGATCCCGGCAACTCGCGCTACTCGCCGCTCGATCAGATCTCGAAAGAGACGCTGCCGAATCTGCGGATCGCCTGGCGCTGGAAGTCCGACAACTTCTCGGCTCCGGCCGAGTATCAGAACGCGAGCACGCCGCTGATGGTCGGCGGCACGCTCTACTTCGGCGCCGGCAACGAGCGCTGGGTCATCGCCGCCGACGCCGGCACCGGCGCGACGAAGTGGACCTGGCATCTCGACGAAGGCGAACGCGGACGCCGCGCCCCGCGCCGCGATTCGGGCCGCGGCGTCGCCTACTGGACCAACGGCCAGGACGCGCGCATCTTCACGGTGACGCCGGGCTTCCAGCTCGTCGCGCTCGACGCCCGGACCGGTCTTCCCGTCGACTCCTTCGGCGCCCGCGGCATCGTCGATCTCAAAGCCAACCTCGGCGTGCCCGCCGATCCGGTCACCGCCGCGATCGGCAACAGCTCGCCGCCGCTCGTCTTCGAGAACATCGTCGTCATCGGCCCGGCGCTCGAGGTCGGGACGCGGCCGCCGTCGATGACGAACGTGCCCGGCCGCATCATGGCGTTCGACGCGCTGACCGGCGCGCTGAAGTGGCGCTTCAACACGATTCCGGTGAAGGGCGAGCCGGGCTACGAGACGTGGGAAAACGGATCGGCCGAGTACACGGGCAACGCCGGCGCGTGGGCGCCGCTCACGATCGATCCAAAGCGCGGCTATCTCTACCTGCCCGTCGAAGCGGCGACCGGCGATTACTTCGGCGGCCACCGTCACGGCGACAACCTCTTCTCGTCGACCCTGGTCTGCCTCGACGTGCGCACCGGCAAACGGATCTGGCACTTCCAGACCGTGCATCACGACATCTGGGACTGGGACAACCCGACCGCGCCCATCCTCGCCGACGTCACGATCGCCGGTAACCCGCGCGAGATCGTCGTTCAGCTCACCAAGCAGGCGTTCGCGTACGTATTCGATCGCGTGACCGGTCAGCCGATCTGGCCGATCGTCGAGAAGCCCGTGCCCGAGACCGACGTGCCCGGCGAGAAGACGGCGCGGACCCAGCCGATCCCGTCGAAGCCGGCGGCCTACGATCGGCAGGGCGTCACGGTCGACGATCTCATCGACTTCACGCCGGAGCTTCGCGCCGAAGCGATCAAAGCGGTGCAGGGCTATCGCCTCGGCCCGATGTTCGCGCCGCCGTCGCTGGCCGCCGCGCCCGACGGCACGCGCGGCACGATCCAGCTGCCGGGCAACCTCGGCGGCAGCAACTGGGAGCCATCGGCGCTCGATCCCGAAACCGGCATCCTTTACGTCGGCTCGTGGACGAATCCGGCGGTCGGCGCGCTCGGCAAGGACGCGCAGCGGTCGGACATGGACTACGTCGGCGTCGGCGGCGGCGTCCCACGCGTGCAGGGTCTGCCGCTGATCAAGCCGCCGTACAGCCGTATCACGGCTATCGATCTCAAGACCGGCGATCACCTGTGGATGGTGCCCAACGGCGACACGCCCGCCGCCATCGCCAACCACCCGGCGTTGAAGGGTCGGACGATCGCGCCGACCGGATCGCAGACGCGGCCGGTGCTGCTCGCGACGAAGACGCTGCTGTTCAACGCGGACGGGTACCGCGGCGCCGCAAAGCTGCGCGCGCTCGACAAGGCCACCGGCGCGCGCGTGTGGGAAATGGACCTGCCCGGCACGGTCGGCAGCCCGCCGATGAGCTACTTCCACAGCGGCTGGCAGTATCTCTTGATGTGGACGAGCAACCAGGCCAACGGCCAGCCGGCGGAGCTCATCGCGCTGACGACGCAGCCGCCCGGTGGACGTGGGCGCGGGCGCGGCGGAGTTTCGCAGTAGTGCTTGTCGAAAGATTTCAACATGGAGCGTCATTAAGAACGCTTGTCGAAAGATTTCAACTTGGAGGGCCGTGGAGGGCCATGGAGATCACAGGAGGCGCCTTCGGCGCATCTCTGATCTTTCCTTTCTGACTCGAGTGCTGCGTGTCCGTGTTGGACGCTCCGAGCCTGATGGCCGCGTAGCGGCCAACGTGAGAAAGCCTGTCAGCTCCATGGCCCTCCATGGCCCTCCATGTTGAGATCTTTCGACAAGCGCTTTAGTGGCAAAGCTCTTTCAGATCACTTGATCACATCCAGCCCCGCCGCCTTCAGCGTCATGTTCACCGCCGGGAGATCGGTCTTCATCAACGTGTTCCACTTCGCCATCGCCGCGGTGTACGCGGCCTGCGCGGTGGTGATGTTGCGCACCTGATTCGCGGTCGGCTGCACGTCGGCGCTCATCAGTGAGTTCATCACCGCGGCCAGGCCGGCGCCGGTGCTGGCGACGGTGGCTGGGCCGGTCGGCGCCGGCGGGCCGCCGCCGCGGCCGCCGCCCGCGCCTGCCCCGCGGCCTCGACCGCCGCCGGCCGCGGCCGGTTCGCCGGCAATCGCCAGGACCTTCTTGTCGAAGGCCGCGAGCGCATCGGCGGTCGCGCCCTGCGCCTTCGGCTGCAGCGCCGCAATCTGCGCGCGGATGCCGGCCGCGCGCGCGGACGCGGCCAGCGCGTCGACCGCGCCGTAGTACGCGGCCTTCGTCAGCGTGTAGACCTGCTGCATGTGCAGCGCCGGCGTCTTCACGCGCGGATCCTGTTTGACCACGAGCGGCTGCGTGTAGCTCTTGCCATTCACCGTGAGCTTCACCGTGTAGGTGCCTGGGTTGACCCACGGGGTCGTCGGGACCGGGGCCGTGTTGTAGGCGATCGCCGCGATCGGCAGATTGCCGCGGCCCGATCCGGCGAGCGGCTGGTAGTGCAGATCCCAGACGAAGCGATGCATCCCGGCGGCGGCCGAGAGCGCCTGCGGCGGACGATACCAGTAGAGCGGCACCGGCGCGGTCGCCGGATCTGGCATCGGCTCTGCCGGATCGGCGCTCGAGTAGCGGCGGACGAGGCGCCCGTCCTGCTGCAGCACCTCGAGCACCACCGGGCCGTCAGCTGCGCCCTTCAGGTAGTAGTTGATGAACACGCCGTCGGCCGGATTCGGCGCCGCGGTCTCGTCGGGCGGCAGCGGCGTGTCGGTGTTCGTGTTCCAGCGCACTCGCCAGGCCGTCGTTGGCTTGAACAGGATCGCGTCCGCGCCGACCGACGCCGCCGTGATCTCGCGCAGCGGGTTGATGTCTTCGAGGATCCAGAAGCCACGGCCGTGCGTGCCGACGACCACGTCGTCGTCCTTGATGACGAGATCGCGGATCGACGTCGCCGGCATGTTGAGTCGGATCGTCTGCCAGTGCTCGCCGTCGTCGAATGACACGTAGGTTTCCGTCTCGGAGCCGGCGAACAGCAGCCCCTTGCGCACGGGATCTTCGCGGACGACGCTGACCGGCGCCCGGTCTGGAATTCCCGCGGTGATCTTCTTCCACGTCTTGCCGCCGTCGTGAGTGCGGTAGATGTAGGGCCGCATGTCGTCGAGCCGCAGCGTGTTCACGGCGGCGTAGGCGGTGAGCGCGCTGAAGCGGCCGGGATCGATGGTGAAGACCTT
>DASTCC010000361.1:0-2146 GCA_035711465.1 Vicinamibacterales bacterium | reverse complement strand
TCGAGAAGAGCCAGGAGAGCGCGGCGCAGTTCCTGACCCGCCTCGCCGAGCGCAACGGCTTCGAGTACTTCGTCGTCAACAAGGAGCTGGTCTTCCGGAGTCCGGCCAACGACGAGCAGGGCGCGATCGAGCTCGTCTGGGGCCGCGGCCTGATGAGCTTCTCGCCGGAGATCAACCTCAGCGAGCAGGTCACCGCAGTCGAGGTCTACGGCTGGAACGTCCAGGCCAAGGAGCGGATCGTCGGCCGCGCCCGCAAGGGCGACGAGCCCGGCCGCGATCGGACGCGGGCGAGCGGGACGCCGCGCATCAGCGGCGCCGAAGCGCTGAAGAAGATCTCGAAGAACGACGAAGGCGTCCTGCGCGTCCGCGAGCCGGTGTTCAGCCAGCAGCAGGCCGATCAGACCGCGCGCGCGATTCTCAAGCGCCGCAGCGAAGGCTTCGTCGGCGGTCGCGGCGACAGCATCGGCATCCCGGACATCAAGCCAAACGCCAACGTGTCGTTGAAGGGACTGGGCGACCTCTTCAGCACGACCTTCTACGTGCACCAGGCGACGCACACGATCGACTCGTCCGGCTACCGGACGTCGTTCGACGTGAAGGACACGACGATATGACCGAGTCTCTGACCACCATGCTGGGCGAGGCGCGCGCCGGCGCCGGCGAGGCCGGCATCGTCCGCGGCGTGTCGGTCGCGATCGTCTCGCAGAACAAAGATCCCGAGGGCCTCGGCCGCGTCAAGCTCAGGTTCCCGTGGCGCGAGGATCCGGACGAGTCGCATTGGGCGCGCATCGCCGTGCCGATGGCCGGCAGCGGCCGCGGCACCTGGTTCCTGCCCGAAGTGGGCGACGAAGTGCTGGTCGCGTTCGAGAGCAGCCGGATCGAGCACCCGTACGTACTCGGCGCCCTCTGGAACGGGCAGGATCTGCCGCCCGAGCGCAACGCGGACGGCAAGAACGACCTTCGGGTCATCCACTCGCGCAGCGGCCACCGCATCGTCTTCGACGACGGCGCGCAGGGGCGCATCGAGATCCATCTGAAGGACAGGTCGCGAACCGTGCGGATCGATCCGGACGGCATCGCCATCAAAGACGACGCCGGCAACGAGATCACGATCGCGTCGACGCCGGGAAACATCACGCTGAAGAGCAACGTCGGCGTCTCGATCGAGTCGACGACGGTGGACATCAAGGCGCAGGCGTCGATGACGCTGCAGGCCTCGGGCACGCTCACCATCAAGGGCGGGCTCGTGCTCATCAACTAGGAGATCGCATGGGCCAGCCCGCAGCGCGACTCGGCGATCCGACGAGCCACGGCACCCCGCTGGGGCCCGGGCCGGGCTCGCCGACCGTGCTCATCGGCGGACGGCCGGCGTGGCGGTCGGCCGTCGACTTTCACGCCTGCCCGCTGTTCAACGGTCCGTCGCCGCACGTCGGCGGCGTCGTCGCCCTCGGCAGCCTGACGGTGTTGATCGGCGGCATGCCGGCGGCGCGGCAGGGCGACTTCGTCGTCGAAGCGCCGCCGAACGCGATCCTGCTCGGTGAGCTCACCGTGCTGATTGGATGAGGCCGATGCTCGATCCCCGCAGCTACCTCGGACGCGGCTGGAGCTTTCCAGTGCGCATCGGCCTCGACGGCGGCATTCGTCTGTCCGCCTACGACGAGGACATCGCCGAATCGATCCGCATCATCCTCGGCACCTCCAAAGGCGAGCGGGTGATGCGGCCGGACTTCGGCTGCGGCATCCACGATCTCGTGTTCGCCGCGATAAGCGAGACGACCCGGACCGAAATAGAAGAGACGGTCCGGAGCGCGCTCGCCGAGTTCGAGCCGCGCATCGACGTCACCGCCGTGAGCGTGTCGCGCGGCCAGCACCTCGATGGCCGCCTCGACGTCTCGATCGACTACGTCGTCCGCGGCACGAACAACCAGCTGAACATCGTCTATCCCTTCTACATCAAGGAGCGGGGCTGACGTGATTCTCCCGCCCGACGTCGACGGCCGCCGCGTCCAGAGCTTCGTGCGCCTGCTGCGCACCTACGCGACGCAGTACACGCCGGACCTCGATCTGTCGGACGAGCGGCAGCCTGGCGCCGCGCTCCTGCGCATCTTCGCGCAGCTGGCCGAGACGGTGGCGGTCCGGCTCGACC
>DASTCC010000360.1:0-2915 GCA_035711465.1 Vicinamibacterales bacterium | reverse complement strand
GCTGCTCGTCAATCGCGCGATCGCGCGGACCCGCGAGTTCGCCGTGCGTGTCGCGCTCGGCGCCAGCCGCGACCGGCTGTTGACCGTGGCGCTGCTGGAGACGGCGATGCTGACGGTTGCCGGATGCGCCGGGGGCTGGTGGATCGCGCGCGTGGCCACGACTTTCCTGCAGCAGACAACCGGCCTCGATCTCCCGGCGCTGACGACACTGCCCACCGACGCGCCCCTCGCCGGCAGCGCAGTTGTGGCGGCGGCGTTCGTCATGATCGCGTGCGCGGGTGCTCCGCTGGTGAGCCTTCGTCGATCCGGTCTGGCCGCCTCGCTGCGCAGCGCCACCACGACCAGTTCGCGCGGCGGCCGCCGGGTGCGGGCGGCGCTCGTCGTTTCGCAGCTGTCCATGACGGTCGTGCTGCTCACCGGCACGGGCCTGCTCGGCCGCACGCTCCTGGCCGTCTCGCGCGCCGATCTCGGCCTCGATCGGCCGGAGCACGTCCTGACGATGAGGCTGCCGCTCGGCGAATCGACCGCCGACGCCGCCCGACGGCTCGCGATTGCCCGGCGCATCCTCGACGAGACCCGACAGCTTCCCGGCATGGTCGCCGCGGGTATCGGCGGCGCGCTGCCGCCGTCCGACGCGGGCGTCGTTTTCACGATTCGCGTGTCCACGTCGACTGGCACCGTCAACGCGACCCGCGCGTTCGACCTCGTGCCGGTCAGCGACGGCTACTTCGACGCGCTGGGCGCCCGCGTGATCGACGGCCGCGTCTTCTCGGCGGCGGACGTGGTCTCGAGCGATGCGACGTGCGTGATGAGTGAAGCCGCGCTGAAGCACCTTGCTCTCGTCACCGGGACGGCGATCGACAGCACGCTGAACCTGGCGCTGCCGACCGCGTCGGGGAAGCGGGTCAAGCCGCGCATCATCGGCGTCGTTCGTGACATCCGCTACTCCGGGCTCGACGCGCAGGCACATGGCGGCATTTACGTGCCGTGGCAGCAGGTTCCGCTGCCCTCCGCGTTTCTCGTCGCGCGGACCGCTGGCGACCCGGCCGCGCTCGCGGCGACGCTCGAGCGCATCGTCCGAAACGCGGATCCCTCGATGCCGGTCTCGCCGGCGCGTACGCTCGACGATGTCGTCGACGTCGCGCTCGCGCCGCGGGCCGCGCGCTTTGGCCTGGTGGGCGTCTTTGCCCTGGGCGCCGCGCTGCTTGGCATCGTCGGGCTGTCGGGAGCGCTCATCCGATCGGTCGTGGAACGACAGCGCGAGCTGGCGATCCGTGCCGCCGTAGGCGCCTCGCCGCAGCGGTTGTTGACCGACGTACTCCGGGACGGCGCGATCCTGACCGTGGCGGGCGTGGCAATCGGTCTCGGCGCGTCGGCGATGCTGTCGCGGGCGGTGTCGACGATCACCTTTGGCGTGGCGTCCCGGGATCCACTGACCTACGCAGGCACGTCGGCTGCCGTCATCGTCGTGGCGCTGGCGGCCTGCTATCTGCCGGCCCGCCGCGCTGCGGCATCCGATCCGGTCCTGCTGCTGCGGGCCGAATAGAAGAACCTCCAGCATCGTTCAGGGCTGCCATCGAGGGCCGCGACAACGAGGCGCTCCTGCACTTGCGCTGGGTGCGGGAGCGCGGCGCGCGCAACTCCATCGAGTTCGAGATGGCGAAGGGCGAGCTGAAGCGCCTTGAAGCCGGAGTCGGCCAGATCGATCCCGCGCGGCAAACGTGATGTCCTCGACCCGCCGGGCGGCGTCCGAGAGCGTGCGGATGTTGCTCGACGATGCTGTCGCCAGGCATCCCGCCGCGCGTGAGACTCCTGCGGATCAGCATCTATCCAGAAAGCAGTCAGTGGCGCCAATCCCGGATCAGCAGGTCCTCGTCGCATCCATCGTCTCGGTCATCAATCGGATGGCGGGTGGCGAATACGACGACGTGGCCGCTGCTGTCGAGGGACGGGGCGCGGCTGTACTCCATCCAATCGCCGCCGCGGTCGCGGCTGGCACGAGCAGTCTGGCCGGTCCGGCGGTCATGAAGATAGACATCCCAGAGCAGGTTGATGTCCGCCTGACCGGCTTTGCATTTGTCCTCGCAGAGCAGGTCCGACGCGAGGGATTGATAAGCGATCCGTTGCCCGTCATGGGACAGGGCCGGTCGCAGGCTGCTTCCGTTGGCCGCCCGGCCGGCGCGGGTGCGGGTCACGAGCTCGGTCGCGCCACTCAACACGTCGTGGACGTAGATCTGTGCGCCCCGTCGAACGGCCTCGCGTGTCAGGTTCGATGCTTCCGACACGAAGGCGACATATCGGCCGTTGCCGCTGATGACGGGATCGTAGCTGGCGCCGTTCGGTTCACCGCCCGCGACGCCGCGGCTGATTCGTGTCGTGGTGTTCGTCCGGGTGTCCCGAACATACACGTTGGCGACGCCGTTGGCCTCGTGGCATCGGCCGGGCGCGGCGCACGTCAGGTCGGCCCTCGAGGCAAACACCACAAGGCGGCCGTCGGCGCTGATCGAGGGTGACATGCTCGCGCCGGGACGCGATCCGCCGGCGCCGGCCTCGTCGACGCGCGTCATCGCGCCGGAGGCAATGGTGACGAGGTGGATGCCGATGCCGCGTCCCGGCATCGGAAGATCCGTTGCCGCCGACACGAAGGCCACCGAGGCGCCAGCGCTGTCGATGACCGGGGTGCGGCTCGGGCCGTTCGCCGGATTGCCGGCGGCGCTGACGGTCAGCAGCCGCGTCGTGCCTTCGATGCGGTCTCGCAGGAAAACGTGGGGCGTGCCGTGAGGGAAAGATGGCGCCGTCAGATTCCCGGCTTCCGCGGTGAACGCCACGAAGCGCCCGTCGGCGCTGATGTCAACGCTGCGACTCTCGCCATCCGCAGGCTCGCCGAGAGGCCCGTGGCTCTCGAGCGAGAGCAG
>DASTCC010000359.1:0-7180 GCA_035711465.1 Vicinamibacterales bacterium | reverse complement strand
GTCCGCGTCCCCCGCGTCCGCGTCCCGGTTCGACCTGATAGGCAATCCACTTCGCGTCGGACGAGAACCGCCCGCCGGTCGCGTCAGCGACTGCCACATCCTGATTGGTGTCGAGATTGAGCAGATGGAGCACGGGTTTGGCTTCCGCCTGCGGGACGTTGGTCGTCTGCAGCACGTAGGTGACCCACTTGCCGTCGCTCGAGATCTCCTGCCCGGTGATGCTCTTCCATTTCGTGTAGTCGTCGACGGTCAACACCTTCTTCCCGGCGGCCGGCGCCGGCGGCGCCTGCGCGGACGGGACGACGTAGGCAATACCGAGCGCGGCGGTCAGCGCCAGCGAGAACGTGACGAGCGAACGGCGGACGGGAGTGAGTCGCATGGGCTGAGTCACTGAACGTCTCCTCGTTCCTGGACGGAACGGATGACTCCGATGGCGCCACAATCTAGCATGCCGGCCAGCCGGGTTGTAGCATGACGCCGATGCGCAACTGCCTGGCGCGCGCGAGCCTCATCCTGGCTGTCGCCGGAGTCCTAAGGGTGATACCTGACGCGGCGGCGCGTCAGACGGAAGCCGTCCAGTCGCCGCGATTTTCGGCCCGAACGCAAGGCGTGCTTGCCGACGTCCTGGTGACCCGCGATGGGCGTCCGGTTCCGGGACTCACCGCCGCCGACTTCGAGTTGCGC
This sequence comes from Vicinamibacterales bacterium, assembly GCA_035711465.1. Classification (GTDB taxonomy): domain Bacteria; phylum Acidobacteriota; class Vicinamibacteria; order Vicinamibacterales; family SCN-69-37; genus DASTCC01. Next base: position 6,496 of record DASTCC010000359.1, on the reverse strand, counting down.
GACAACGGCGTCGTGCAGAAGGTCGACCTCATCGAATGGTCGGACCTGCCGGTCAATGTCGTCATGGCGCTCGACGTGAGCGCGAGCACCACAGGGGACCGGCTGACACACCTGCGGGCGGCCAGCCGCACGCTGCTCGACGGCCTGAAGCCCGGCGATCGCACGGCGCTCATCACGTTCAGCGAGGCGGTGACGCCGCGCCTCGCGCTGACGACCGACCGGTCGTCGATCGGCGCCGCGATCGACGCCATCGCGCCAGCCGGCGAGTCGGCGATTCTCGACGGCCTCTACACCGCGCTGATGGCGACGCAGGCCGAGACCGGGCGATCGCTCGTCGTGCTCTGCACGGACGGCACCGACACCGCCAGCTGGCTGCAGACCGGTGACGTGATCGAGAGCGCGCGTCGATCCAATGCGGTCGTCTATGTCGTCGCTACCGGCGGCGCGCGCCGGTGGGCGCCGCTCAAGGAGTTCGCCAACAGCACCGGCGGCGACACCATCGAAGTGGAAACGAGCCGGAATCTCGCGGAGCAGTTCGCGGCGATCCTGCGCTTGTTCCGCAGCCGGTACGTGTTGACGTACACGCCTGCGGGCGTCGCCGCCGGCGGCTTCCATCGCCTCGAGGTGCGGGTCAGGCGATCCGGCATGAACGTCAAGGCGCGGCCGGGATACTTCGCGGTGGAGCGATGACCGTGAGCGTTCTCGCCACGACGGCGATCGTCATCGGCTTCTCCGTTGGTGGGGGAGCGGCGGCCCAGAACAAGTCGATCGGCGCGTCGACGGTGGCGGTGATGTCGGATTGGCTGCGCGCCGTCCGCGAGCACACGCCAGGCAAGGTTGACGACGCCACGCGATGGGCGCTGACGATGACGATCGAGCAGCGCCGGCAATTCGACCTCGGCCTGCCGCTCGTGCTGAAGGCCATCCTCCACGAGCCGCTGGTCGTCAGGTCCGAAGCAGAAAGAACGCTGGCCGACCTCGCGAACATGGTGCCCGATGCGCCGGCGTTCCTGCATCGCGCGGTGATTCTGCACACCGATGCCGCCATCGAAGAGGGCCCCGGCGCTATCGTGGCTTCAGCGTCGCCGAGCGCGGCGGTGAGATCCGGCGCGATGGTCGCGGCTCGTGACGGCAGCTATCTCGGGGTCATCGAGCCGAACCGGCATTGGAGGATCGCCCGCAACATTCTCGATCACGTCAAGATGACGCCGGCTCCGGATACGTTTGTCGGCAACTGGTATCACGCGGTGTCGGCGTTCATGCTCCGTTTCAGCTACTTCGGCGAGCTCGCGCCGCATCTCAGCCACGCAGAGGAAATCCTGCCCCGTGACGGCCGCGTGCAGTTCGACCTTGGCGTGCTGTGGGAGAACCGCGGCCTGCCGCGCGCCCAGCAGTTGATGTCGGATGAGCAGATTCGAAACGAGCGCTTCCCGCCCGGCCGCGTCCGGCCAACCTCCGGGACGTCACTCGATCTGCCCGCGCCTGAAGTGGCCAATCGCCGCGCCGAGGATCGGTTCCGCCAGGCGTTGGAGCTCGATCCATCTCTGGTCGAGGCGCGGGTCCGGCTGGCCCGGTTGCTGGGTATGCGCGAGCGCCACCAGGACGCGCGCCGGGAGGCCGAAATCGCTTTACAGCGGAGGCCGGACAAGGCGACGGCGTACTACGCGCACCTGTTCGCCGGCCGCGCGGCCGCGGCGGACCGGGATCTCGCGGGCGCGTCGCGCCACTTCGAGGACGCACTCGCGCTGTATCCGGGCGCGCAGTCGGCGCTGCTGGCGCGGAGTCAGGCCGCGCTCATGCGCGGCGACGACCGCGAAGCGGCGAAGGTCGTCGCGGAGCTGTCCGGGGCGGCCGATGGACGAGGACTCGCCGAGGACCCATGGTGGTACTACCACATGGGCCCGGGCCGCGACGCGCGTGAGCTCCTCGCGGCCCTGTGGGAAGGGGTCAGGTAAGACTGCAACTTAGAACTTGGAACTCAGAACTTCGAACGTGGGTTCTGAACCAAGTTCTCAGTTCGAAGCTCTGAGTTCTAACCTTAACTCTACTTTCCCAGCGTCAGCGCGATGCGGTACCGGTAGGGCACCGGGACGCCGGCCCATTTCGCCGGCTTGAACGTCCAGTCGCGGACCGCCTCGAGCAGCATCGGGTCGTACTTCGGGTGCAGGCTGTCGGCCATCATCGCCTGCAGCACGCGGCCGTCCTCGCCAATCACGATCTCGAGCACGCCCGTGAACTTCTGCTTGGCTTCGACGGCGTCGGACGGCACCCACTGCGGCATGTTCCGGCGTACCGCGGTCGGCGGAGTCACCATCTTGTCGTCGGGGCCGAAGATCTGACGCGGTGTCGTGGGCACGCGGCTGTTGCCGATCACCACGGTCGGCGCGTTTGGGCCCGGCGGGCCCGCGGGCTTGCTGGCAGCGGCCGCTTTCTCGGCCTCCGCGGCTTTCTCGGCGGCAGCCTTCTCGGCGGCGGCGCGATCGGCTTCGGCTTTCAGTTCCGCGGCGAGCGCGGTCTTGGCGAGATCGCGGAAGCCGAGCGCGACCGTCTTCAGGTCCTTGACCTCGGTCGGCGCCGTCGCGCCAAGTTCGTCGATCAGCGCGATCGTCTGGTCGAATCCCTCGTCCGCGTCCGCGTACTGCTTCTTGTCGAAGGCCTCTTTCGAGCGCGCGTACAGCGCCTTGACCTGCTCGGGCAGGAGCGGGCGGCGCACGTCCTCGAAGAACGAACGCACGCGCGGCGAGACGACCGTCTCCGACGGGCGATAGAGCGGGTCGGCCTGGACGATCTCGGCGATCGTCTGGCGCGCTTCCTCGGCCCGATCGAGCGCGAGCAGGCAGAAGACTTCGTACGCGGCGGCTTCGGTGCGCGCGTTCGGAGTGGACGCTTTCAGCGACGTCAACACCTGCAGCGCGTCCTCGTAGGCCGCCGACGCGTAGAACTGCTTGGCCTTGGACAGCTGATCCTGCGCCGCCGCGGACACGGCGCCGCCGATCAGGAAGAGAAGCGCGAAGACGATCGTTCGTGGGTAGATGAGTCGTGTGTTCATCATCGTGAACCCTGAAGCGTGGCGCTTACCCGCGTCAGGCCCTCCACTTTGACCACCGCGGTCTGGCGCTGCTCGCCGAGCTGCGGATGGCGGAAGACGATTTCATGCTGGCCGATCGGAATGGCGAGATTGGCGAGCGGCGTCTGACCGGCCGGGTTGCCGTCGATCCACACTTCGGCCCACGGCACGGCGTTGATGCTGATGCGGCCGTTCGGAACGGCGACGCTGACCGGCGTGTTGGCGAGGCGCATGTTCACCGTCTGCGTCGCGCGGAACCCGAGCGTCTCGTTGACGAACTCGAGCTGGTGCGTGCCCCGCGGCAGCGTGATCGCGCTGCCGCTCGTGCCGATGAGCTGACCCTTCTCGAAGATCTGCAGCTCGATCCGCGAGGTGACCTGCAGCGTGCCGACGCGGGGCGGGGCCGGCGGTGCCGCTGGATCGACCGGCGGCAGCGCCGCCGTGCCGGCCGTCGTCACCGGCGGCGGCTGAGTCTGCGTCGCTGGCGGCGTGGAAACTGGCGGCGGCACGACCGCATTCGACGCGGCAGCCGGCGTCTGCGCCGGCGAGCTCACCGCGGCCGCAGGATCGGCACTCGGCGTGGCACCGAGCGCACCCGTCGCGCCCACACCCGTCGTGCCCGTCGCATCCGTCGCACCTGTCGAGCTGCCCACCTCGGCGACCGGCTGCGGCGGCGGGATCACGACCGGCGCCTGCGCGGTGCCGAGCAGCGTGTTGAAGAGCCCGGCGATGACGGCGCCCTCGACCACGGCAATGACGCCGAGGCCGGCGAGCGCGATCTTGATCCAACGTCCGGACTTCGCCCGCACCGTCACCGGCGTCGTCGTCGACGTGGCGCTCGACGCGGCCGCGGTCGTGTCTTCCGCCTGCGGCGAATCGCTCCCGGCCGGCTCGTGCCACACCTGACCATCGGGCAGGTCCGGATCGGGCGTCTGTACGGTCGGCGTCGGCGCCGGTGTCATCAGCTCGATGTAGGCCTCGTTGGCTTCCTTCGCGTTGCTGAATCCGCGCGGCCCCACCTGCAGCGCGCGTTCCAGCCACGGCCGCAGCTTGGCCGACGTCGCGGCGTCGGCGCGCGTGAATTCGTCGAGCGTCGCGCGGATGCGCGACGGATATTCAGAGGGCTGCAGCCGGCGCCCGAGCGCCAGCGAGAGCGCGATGAAGCCGAGCTGGATCACGTCCAGGCGCTGGTCGATCGTCACCGGTCCGGTGCCGTCCGGGACCGCCAGACCGATCTCGGTGCGCGCGCGCCCGACGGTGAGCTCGAGCGACTGCAGCGCCTGGCCGAGCACGTGCTCGATCAGCACGAGCCGGCCTTCCTTGGTGACGACGATGCGCTCGGGCGTCACGGCGCCGTGCGAGATCTCGGCGCCATGCTCGTGCAGCATCGCGAGCGCCGGTGCGATCTGCCGGATCAGCTCGAACGCGAACGCCGAACCCTTGGCGTCGCGCAGGATCTCTGAGAGGCGGATGCCCGCGGCCTTGTTGGAGACGAGCGCCAGGTGTTCGCCGGATTCGACCGCGCGCACGACCGCGAACGCCGGGTGCCGCACGTGGCCGAGCAGGTCGAGCCGCTTGCGCAGCGCCGACTCGAATCCGGGTGCGGTCGCGAACTCCGGCTTGAAGCGCAGCAGCTCGAGCGCCGGCGACGTGCCGGTGTCGGAGGTCAGTAGCCGGTCGCCCAGGCCATCGGACGGACCAGGCGTGTAACGACGCGCTTTCGACTCGGAGGCGTCCATCGACGAAGTGGTGTCGGCAAGTGGGGAGGCTGGGTTCATAAATGCACACGGCCGGGCGCGCCGGCGTCCTGTACGCGTGCAGGATCCGGTCCAGCGTTTCGGTGTGACATTTCTGAGAGTCGTCGCGAAAATCGCGCCGTCCGGGCAGCGAAACGGTGACGTCGGCAATCAGAACTGTGATCGACGCGGCCCGCAGAATTCGTGCAGCCGTGTGCAGAGGCGTTCGCGTCGCGCATAATGATCGACGCCCGCCAGCGGCCGCGCCTGTATCCGAGGTGTGGCCATGCGACTGCTCGCGATCGCGATCCTGACGTGCTCCGCAAGCGCCTCCGTGATCGCTCAGGACCCCGCGGTTCAGGTGCAGGTCGGCAACGCGACCATCCAGACCCAGAGGCCGGAGCAGGCGCGATTCGAAATCCTCAGCTTCGTGCCCGGACCGTACCCGACGTTGAAGCTCGATCGCGTCACCGGGGACGTCTGGTACCTCGCGCCGAGCAAGGCCCGCCCCGACCGCTGGGCGTGGTTTCCACTCGACTTCGAGGAGCCGACGCGCGCCGCCGGCCCCTCGGTCTACCAGCTGGTGATCCTGAAGAACCGTGACGTGCCATGGCTGTTCGATACCGGCAACGGCCTGACCTGGGAGCTGTGGCCGAGCGATCGGCGCCGCAACGACGGCACGCTCGACTACCTGTGGCGGAAGCTCGAACCGCGGTGATCCGGCCGGGCTTGACAGCCGGCTGCCAACTGTCCTACTGTCCTATGACAGTTGGGACAGTGACGTGCGGCTGCTGCTGAACTTCAAATCGGGCAGGCCCGTCTACCTGCAGCTCGTCGACCAGGTCCGGGCCGCGGTCGCCTCCGGCACGCTCCGCGCCGGCGACACGCTGCCGTCGATCCGGCCGCTCGCCGAGGAACTGCGCGTCAACCGCAACACCGTCGCCAAGGCCTACGCCGAGCTCGAGCAGCAGGGCGTGATCGAGACGCTCGCCGGCAAGGGCTGCTTCGTGCGCGAGCAGAGCTCACCGCTCCGCAAGGACGTGCGCCTCAAGCTCCTCACCGAGGCCATCGATGGCGTCGTCGTCCACGCACATCACCTGCAGATCGGCAAGGCCGACTTCCTGCGCCTCGCCGACGAACGCTTCCACGCGCTCGACGTCAAGCGCGCGAAAGCCGCCAACAGTTGAGGGCTCACATGACTGCCACGACTGCCGCGATACAGGTCGATCGTCTGGTCCGGAAGTTCGGCCCCACCGACGTCGTCAACGGCCTCTCGCTCGCGGTCACGCCGGGCCGCTGCTACGGGTTCTTCGGCCGGAACGGGGCGGGGAAGACGACGACCATCAAGTGCCTGCTGAATCTGCTGCGGCCGACGCAGGGCGAGGTGCGGGTCTTCGGACTGGATCCGCGCCGGGACGAGGTTGGCGTCAAGGCGCGTCTGTCGTACGTGCCCGATCAGGTGGCGTTCTATCCGTGGATGACGGTGCGGCAGGCGCTCGACTACTTCGCGGCGTTCCGATCGCGCTGGAACGTCGACACCGAGCGCGCGCTGGTCGATCAGTTTCGACTCGATCTGCGGCAGAAGTCGGGACACCTCTCCAAGGGCCAGCGCACGCAGCTCGCGCTCGTCGCCGCGATCTGTCCCGAGCCCGATCTGCTCGTCCTGGACGAGCCGACGTCGGGGCTCGATCCG
>DASTCC010000358.1:0-2270 GCA_035711465.1 Vicinamibacterales bacterium | reverse complement strand
CTGCTCGACGATGGCCAGCCTGTTGTTGTCGCGCGCGCGTGCACGCGTCCATGAGATGGCCGTGCGCATCGCGCTCGGCGCAAGCCGCACGCGCCTGGCCCTGCTCTGTCTGGCCGACAGCCTCTTCCTGACCGCCGCCGGCGGCGCGCTCGGACTCGTGCTCGGCTGGTGGACGGCGTCGCTGTTCCCGCTGCTCTTCTTCGCCGAGGACGCCGAGACCCTCGCGATGGCGCCGGATCCTGCGTGGCTCGCGATCGCCGGCGTCATCTGGATCGTCGTCGTCCTCGTCTGCGGGCTGGCGCCGATGCTCATCGTGCCAAACCGCTACGTGTGGCAGGCGCTCCGCGACGACGCCATCGGCGTCCCCGGCGGATCCGGACGGGCGCGATCGCGGCTGGTGACCGGACAGATCGGCGTGTGCTGTCTGCTGGTCGTGCTCGCGGGCGTGATCCGCGAGGACCTGCAGTCGACGTTGCGGACGGCGCGCGGACTCGCGATCGGATCGCTCATCGTCGCCGCATCCGAGAGAGGCATCATCCCCGATGACGTCCGGCAGAAGGTACTGGCGCTGAACGGCGTCTCGAGCACGACGCTCCTCGCCACCCTGCCGACGCATCGCATGCCGCTCGTCGAGTTCCAGATCGAGCGCGCCCGGCCGCGCACCCGCGAGCTCGTGATGGACGCAGCCGTGTTTGATCCGCTGAGTCGCCCCGTTCCATCGCTCCGGCCTCGCGCCGGACGCAGCTTCGCGATCGGCGACGTGCCCGGCGGCTGCATGGTGGCGGTGATCAACGAAACAGCCGCGGCCAGGTACTTCGCGGATGCCGCCGTCGGCCGCTTCATGGACGATCCGGCAGGGCGCCGCCTGATTGTCGTCGGCGTGATGCCGGACGTGGCCGCCGAGTCCGGACGGCCGGCGATGTACTACTACGCCAACCAGGTGCCGCCGTTCGTGCCGGCTCGCGATGCGCGCTTCTTCACGGCGCCGGTGCAGCCGTCGGGCGCGATGGTGGAGCTCGCGTTCAACTCGGTATCGCCCGAATATTTCGCGACCTTCGCGGACCCGCCGATCGTCGGCCGCGCCTTCACCGGCGCCGACGTGCCGGGCGCCTGTCCGGTCGCCGTCGTCAGCGCGGAAACGGCACGGGTGCTGTTCGAGGGCGATGCCGTCGGCGGCGCGCTGATCGATCCGTTCGGCCAGCCGATCGAGATCGTCGGCGTCGTCGAGGCGGCGCCGATGGCGGCGGCACAGCAGACGTCGCCGCCACTGGCGCTGTTCCCCTTCGCGCAGCGTCCCGAATTGAAGATGCGCATGGCCATCCGCGCCAGCGACACCAGCGTCGCGACCCGCAAGCGGATCGACGACGTCCTGGCGACGGCCAATCTGCCGATCGGTCCGGTGAAGACGTTCGAGGAACATCTCGCACGCAGCTCGCTGGCGCCCGAGCGCGTCGCCAGCGCGCTCGTCGGCCTGACGGCGGGGATCGCGATCGCGCTTTCGGTCGTTGGCGTCTACGGCGCGATGGCCGACATGGTCGTGCGGCGCCGCCGTGAGCTGGCGCTGCGCATCGCGCTCGGCGCGCGCGCGCTCGGCCTGGTGATGCAGGTCGTCCGCCAGGGACTCAAGCTCGCCGGAACCGGCGCCGCGGCGGGACTGGTGGCGGCGTTGATCGCGACGCCCTTCGTCGGCCAGATCGTCCGCCATCCGCGCTGGCCGGGCGTGCTCGTCGTCGGCCTGGTCGGGCTCGCCTTGCTGACGATCGTGACGCTGGCGTGCGCGGTTCCGGCCTGGCGCGCGGTCGGCATCGATCCGAAGGAGGCGATGCGGGCCGAGTAGCGCCCGCCGGCTGAAGCCCGCCGCCCGCCGCCCGCAATCCGCCGCCCGCCGTCCGCAGTCCGCAGTTGCCTTGTGCTGTAAAATAGCATACTGTTTTTCAGCATGCCAGCGCGCCCTGCCTCCGCGTCGCCCGCGGCTGAACGCCTGCCGCTCACGCCCATCGCGTTTTCGATCCTGATCACGCTCATCGAGGGCGATCTGCACGGCTACGGCATCGCCCGCCGCATCGCCGATCGCGAGGCCGGCGGCGTGACGCTCGCGCCGGGCAACCTCTACGCGGCGCTCGACCGGCTGATCGAGGCCGGGCTCGTCGAAGCCGCCGAGCCGCGGCGGCGCGACACGCGGCGGCGTGAGTATCGAATCACCGCGTTCGGCCGTGAGGTCGCGGCCGCCGAGGCGGCGCGGCTTCAGGATCTCGTTCGGACCGCGAAGC
>DASTCC010000357.1:0-5328 GCA_035711465.1 Vicinamibacterales bacterium | reverse complement strand
TCGTCATCGACGCGAAATCGGGGATCTCCGGCGCCGGGCGCGCGCCAAGCGATCGCACGCACTTTTCTGAGAATCACGGCTCGGTTGCCGCATACGGTGTGTTCGGCCACCGTCACGTCGCGGAAATGGAGCAGGAGCTCGGCGCGCAGACGACCTTCGTGCCGCATCTGGTGCCGCTCGATCGCGGCATCCTCGAGACGATCTACGCGCGCGTGACGCCGGGCACGACGAACGAGAAGCTGGCGGACACGTTCGAAGCGGCGTACGCGAAGGCGCCGTTCGTGCGGTTGACCGGCGACGCGCTGCCGGAGATCAAGCACGTCGCCTGGACGAATTTCTGCGACATCGGCTGGCGTCTCGACAGCGCCACCGGACGGCTCGTGATCGTCGCGTGCCTCGACAACCTGATCAAAGGCGCGGCCGGTCAGGCGCTCCAGAACTTCAACGTCGCCTGCGGCTTCGACGAGCGGACGGGCCTGCAGTGACGACGCTGGTGCTCAAGCTCGGCGGCGAGCTGCTGGAATCATTCGAACAGCGCGCGCAGATCGCCGCGTCGTGTGCCGCGATTGCCGGCCGGCGTCCGCTCGTGGTCGTGCACGGCGGCGGCCGCGCGGTGGACGTCGAGCTGGCGCGACGCGGCATCGCGCCAAAGAAGGTCGACGGTCTGCGTGTCACCGACGCGCCGACGCTCGAAGCCGTCGTCGCCGTCCTAGCCGGTTCGTCCAACACCGATCTCGTCGCCGCGCTCGTCGGCGCCGGCGTCGCCGCCGTCGGGCTGACCGGCGTCGATGCTGGCTTCGGCCGTGCGGTGCGCTCGTCCGCGCACCGCACGGCGTCGGGCGCCGAGGCGGATCTCGGATTCGTCGGCGATCCGGTGCGCCCGGATCCCTCGCTGGTGTCGCTGCTCGTCGAGCGGCGCTACGTGCCGGTGATCGCGAGCCTCGGCATCGACGGCGACGCGATTCTGAACGTCAACGCCGACGTCATGGCGTGCCGGCTCGCGGCGGCGCTGGGGGCGGATCTCGTCATCGCCGGCGCCACTGCCGGCGTGCTCGACGCCGACGGCCGGTCGATCGCGCGTCTCGACGTCGACGCGATCGAGGACGCGATCGCCGACGGCACCGCGACGGCGGGAATGATCGCCAAGCTTTCGGCGTGCCGCGCGGCGCTGCTCGACGGCGTCGCCGAGGTGCGCATCGTCGATGGCCGCGCGCTCACGAGGGATCGTGGGCCAGAAGTGGTGCCGGGCACCACGCTGGTGGCGGCGCCGATCGCTCAGGAAACACGATGACGACGACTTCGACTCACGACGTCAAGACGCTCGACGCGCGCTACGTGCTGCAGACCTATCGGCGCCAGCCGATCGTGCTCGAGCGCGGCAGCGGCATGCGCCTCTACGACGACGCCGGACGCGAGTATCTCGACTTCCTGTCGGGCATCGGCGTGGCGTCGCTCGGCCACGCGCATCCGGGCCTGGCGAAGGCGATCGCCGAGCAGGCGACGACGCTGCTGCACACGTCGAACCTGTACTTTCATCCGCTGCAGGGCGACCTCGCGGCGCGGCTGTCGAAGCTCACCGGTCTCGACCGGGTGTTCTTCTGCAACAGCGGCACCGAAGCCAATGAAGCGTGTCTGAAGTTCGCGCGCCGTTTCTGGCACACCGCCGGCAAGACCGCGCGGACGAAGTTCGTCGCCTTCACGCACTCGTTCCATGGCCGGACGATGGGTGCGCTGTCGGTGACGTGGGACGAGCACTACCGCGGTCCGTTCCAGCCGCTCGTCCCGGGCGTCTCGTTCGCCGATCCAGGCGATCCGGCGTCGCTGGACGCGCTCGTCGACGACACCACCGCGGCGATCATCGTCGAGCCGATTCAGGGTGAAGGCGGCGTGCGGCCGATCACCGAAGCGATGGCCGATGCGATTCGCAAGGCGTGCGAGCGCAGCGGCGCGCTGCTCATCGCCGACGAGGTGCAGAGCGGCAGCTGGCGGACCGGGACGTTCCTGTACAGCGAACAGCTCGGGCTGAAGCCGGATCTGGTCGCGCTCGGCAAGGCGCTCGGCGCCGGCGTGCCGGTGGGCGCCGCGATGATCAGCGGCCGCGTCGCCGAAGCGATTTCGTTCGGCGATCACGGCACGACCTACGGCGGCAACCTGCTCGCCTGCCGGGCGGCGACCGTGTTCCTGGACGCGCTCGATGGCGGTTTGAGTCAGTCGGTCGCGCGCGTCGGGCGATACCTGCAGTCGGCGTTGCGCACGCTCGCGGCGAAGCATCCGGCGCGCGTGCGCGACGTCCGAGGCGCCGGCGTGATCGCCGGCCTCGATCTCACGGCTGACGCGACGCCGGTCGTCGCCGCCGCGCTCGAGCGCGGGCTGCTGATCAACCGGACGTCGACGACGGTGATTCGACTCCTGCCGCCGTACATCGTGAGCGAGCAGGACATCGATGCGGCGATGCCGATTCTGGACGCCGCGCTGGCCCAGTGACGGGCACGAAGGACGGAGGGAATAGCGACGTTGACTGATCTGGTGATGCGACACGCCACGGCGGCTGATGCGGACGCGCTTCATGCGCTGATCAGCTCGCATCTCGACGAAGGACACCTGCTGCCGCGCGCGCTCGACGAACTGCGCCGGCACGCCGGGCGGTTCGTGGTCTGCGAAGTCGGCGGCCGGCTGATGGCCTGCGCCGAGCTCGCGCCACTGTCGAAGGCAGTGGCCGAGGTCCGCTCGCTGGTGGTGTCGCGCGACTTCCGTCGCGTCGGGCTGGCCGCGCGCCTCGTCAACGAGCTGCGCACGCGGGCCCTCTCGGCCGGCTTCGAGAAGCTGACGGCGTTCACGCACGATCCGCGCTTCTTCGTGCGCCAGGGGTTCTCGATCGTGCCGCATCTCTGGGTGCCGGAGAAGATCGCGACCGACTGCCACGGCTGCGCGCTGTTCCGGAAGTGTCAGCAGTACGCGATGCTGCTGCCGCTTCACGACGTCGCGCGTTTCCGTCCGGCCGTGCCCGAGCGTCGCCGGGTCGCGGCGATCGCGTAGCGCGTCGGAATCACCAGCGTGTCTCGCATCGTTCCGGGTGGAGTGACCGCGCCGGCCGGTTTCCGCGCCGCAGGCGTGGCCTGCGGCATCAAGAAGCAGAAGACCGCGGAGCCGCCGCTCGACCTCGCGCTCGTCGTCGCCGACGCGCCGGCGGCGGCCGCGGCCGTGTTCACGACGAACAAGGCGGTGGCGGCGCCGGTTGTCGTTTCGCGCGAGCATCTGGCGCGGTCCGATGGCCGCGCGGTGACGATCGTGGTCAACAGTGGCTGTGCCAACGCGTGCACGGGCGCAGCGGGACTGGCAACCGCGCGTGAGATGGCCGACGCCGCTGCGAAGGCGACCGGCTGCGCGGCCGATCACGTGCTGGTCGCGTCCACGGGCGTGATCGGTGTGTCGCTCGACATCGCCAAGGTTCGCGCCGGTATCAGCGACGCGGTCGCGGCGCTCGGCGTCGACGGCAGCGATCGCGCGACGCGCGCGATCATGACGACCGATCCGTTTCCGAAGTCGCACGCGGCGGCGGTGACCGGATCGGCGGGCACGATCACCGTCGGCGGCATGGCCAAGGGCTCGGGAATGATCGAGCCGCGGATGGCGACGATGCTCGGGTTCCTGACCACCGACGCGCAGGTCGAGCCGGCAGTGTTCGGGCGCGCGCTGCGTCGCGTCGTCGACGAGACGTTCAACGCGATCACCGTCGACGGCGAGTGCTCGACCAACGACTGTGTGTTCGCGCTGGCGTCCGGCGCATCCGGCGTGACGATTACGCGCGACGACGACCCGATGCTGATCGAGGGGCTGCGCGAGGTCGCGGGACATCTGGCACGCGAGATCGTCCGCGGCGGTGAGGGCGCGACCAAGCTCGTCACCGTGCGCGTCACCGGCGCGGCGTCGCTCGAGGACGCGCGGCTGGCGGCGCGGACGATCGCGAACTCGCCGCTCGTGAAGACGGCGATCCATGGCGGCGATCCCAACTGGGGCCGCTTGATTGCGGCCGCAGGACGATCCGGCGCGGCGTTCTCGCTCGACCGCGCCTCGGTGTCGATCGGCCCGGTCGTGCTGTTCGCCAACGGCGTGCCGCACGACGAACGGACGCCCGACGCCGAGACGGTGCTGCAGTCGAACGCGATGACCGTCGCGGTGGATCTCGGCACCGGCGGCGGCCACGAGGCGACGATGTGGACGTGCGATTTCAGTGCGGACTACGTCCGCATCAATGCGGAGTATCGGACATGAAGACCGCGAAGAAGCCGGCGGAGTTCCCGCGACCGGCACGGCCGGCGCAGATGAAGATCGCCTCCAAAGACTTTCTGTCGATCCTCGATCTGACGCACGCCGAGCTCGGCCAGGTGCTCGACCTCGCGAGCGTGATGAAGCGCGACCGCGCCACGGGCCGTCTCGGCGCGCAGCCGCTGGCGCGCAAGCACGTCGGCCTGCTGTTCGAGAAGCCGTCGCTCCGGACGCGAACGACGTTTGCCATTGCCGTGCGCGAGCTCGGTGGCGAGGTCATCGAGCCGCCGGCCGACGTCGCGCTCGGCGGCCGCGAGACGCCGGCCGACGTCGCGCGCAATCTCGAGCGCTGGGTCGAGGGCGTCGTCGTCCGCACCTTCGCGCAGTCGAGCCTCGAGGCGTTCGCCGCCGCCGGCACGCGGATGCACGTCGTCAACGCGCTCACCGACGAGGAGCATCCGTGCCAGGCGCTCGCCGACATGCTGACGCTGCGCGAGCGGCTCGGCAAGCTCGACGGCCGGACGATCGCGTTCGTCGGCGACGGCAACAACGTCGCGGCGTCGCTCGCGCATGCCGGGGCGATGCTGGGCATGCACGTCCGCATCGCGTCGCCGGCCGGCTACGAGCTGCCGGCGTCGGTCGTCGACGCGGCGATGAGCGTGGCGCGTCCGGGCGGATCGGTGACGGTGGTGAACGACCCGGTCGACGCCGTCAACGGCGCCGACGCGATCTACACCGACGTCTGGGCGTCGATGGGCCAGGAGGATCAGGCGGACACGCGCGCCAGGATCTTCCATCCGTATCAGGTCAACGACGCGCTGATGGATGCTGCGGGCCCCGACGCGCTGTTCATGCACTGCCTGCCCGCGCACCGCGGCCACGAAGTCACCGACAGCGTCATCGACGCCGAGTCGTCGATCGTCTTCGACCAGGCCGAAAACCGCCTGCACACCCAGAAAGCGCTGCTGGCAATGCTGATGGGGTGAGGGGGAGGGGGTCGGAGTGGGGTCGGAGTGGGGTCGGAGTAGGGTCGGAGTGGGGTCGGAGTGGGGTCGGAGTAGG
>DASTCC010000356.1:0-18525 GCA_035711465.1 Vicinamibacterales bacterium | reverse complement strand
GAGCACCGGCAGGCTGACCTCGAACACGATCCGTCCCTGCGGGTTGAACCCGGGATCGGTGCGCTGCAGGTTGGCGAAGCTGCGCACCAGCAGCGCCGCGCCGATGGTCAGCACCACCGCCAACGCGATCTCGGCGATGACGAGCCCCTGCAGCAGCCGGTGGGTCGCCGGGCCGGCCGCCCCGCCGCGGCCGGTTTCGTTCACCAGCGTCTTCACGTCGGTCCTTGCCAGGCGCAGCGCCGGCGCGAACCCGACGAGCACGGCGGTGACCACCGATGCGGCGAGGCTGAACAGCATCGTTGCGGCGTCGAGGCGCAGATCGTTCAACCGCGGCAGCTGGCCGGCGCCGGCCGACATCAGCAGACGCAGACCGCCGTAGGCGACGATGACGCCACCGATTGCACCGGCGAGGCCAAGCACCAGCGACTCGGTGAACAGCTGGCGCAGGATCCGCCATCGGCCGGCGCCGAGCGCCACGCGGACCGCGACTTCGCGAGCCCGGACGACGCCGCGCGACAGCAACAAGCTGGTCACGTTGACGCAGGCGACGAGGAGCAGCAGCGCCGACGCCGAGAGCACCACCATCAACGTCGGACCGAGCGGCCCGACGACGGCGTCCTGCAGCGGCAGCACCGTGAACACGCGACTGCCATTGGCGGCGGGAAACTCCTTCTGGAGGGTCAGCGCCAGCGGATGAATTCCTGCGCGCAACTGATCGATCGTCACGCCCGGCCGCGTGCGGACGAAGCCGTCGAAGCTGTGGCCGGTGTTCGTCTCCGGAATCTTGATCGTGAACCAGCCGTCGGCGCCGCCCGGAAAGTTGAAGCCCTCGCCGGCCACGCCCACGACCGTGACCGGCCCGCCTTCCATCGTCACCGACTGGCCGAGGATCTTGGGGTCGCCGGCGAAGTAGGTCTTCCAGGCGCGGTGCGAGATGATCACCGCGAAGGGCCCGTCTGGACCGAGCTCCTCGGGGGTGAAGTCGCGCCCGGCGGCAACCGGCACGCCGAAGGTCGGAAAGAACTTCGGCGCCACGCCCTGCAGGACGACGCGAATCGGATTGCCCTCGCGGTCGACGATCGAGCCTTCGTAGCGCAGCGCGCCAGTCGCCGACTCGACGAGGTTCGTCATCTTGTTGAGCTCGGCCAGTTCCCGCGGCGAGACGGTGCCGGTCGTGATTCGGCCGTCGGTGAGCTCGGTGCGGAGGGCGTAGAGGTTGGCCGGCTCCCGGAATGGCAGCTGGCGCAGGAGCACGGCGTTGACCGTCGTGAAAATTGCGGTGGTCGCGCCGATGCCGACCGCGAGGGTCAGAATCGCAATCAGCGCGAACGCCGGCTGATGGCGGAGCGAGCGGAGCGTATATTTCAGATCCTGAAGCATCGGGCCGGCCTCCCCGACCGGCCCCCAGGGACGGGCTGGGGTCAGCGGGCATGCTACCTCGTATTGCCCGTGAAAACGCCGGTTTCGACGCGGCCGTACACCCGCACGGCAAGGTGCGCGTCAAGAATGCGATCCGCCGGACCGGCGTCGGAGTACTCTTGACCGCGGAGGGTGTCATGCGTGTCAGCAACAACCGGCCCCGTCATCTGCGCGTTCGCCTGGCGGCGATATTCTTCGCGGTCGCGATCGCGTCGCTGGCGGTAGCGGCCCAGACGCCGGGGCTTCGACTCGTCTCGACTGCCTGGCCGCCCTTCACCAACCCGCCCGGACACGCGCGCTTCGCGCTCGATCTGGTCGAAGCGGCGCTCACCAGGATCAACGTCAGCTCGACGACGTCGATCGTCGAGGCGGACGCGTTTACGCAGGCACTCGTCAGCGGCCCGTACGACGGCAGCGCCGCGGCGTGGCGCGACGGCGCCCGCGAGCGCGCGCTGATCTTCTCGCAGCCGTACCTCGAGAATCGCCTGGTGCTGGTCGCCCGCAGCGGCGGCGACGTGACGGCGCGGCAGCTCACCGATCTGAAGGGCAAACGGATCGCCATCGTCGGCGGCTACTCGTACGGCGACACTGTCGAGCTCACCGGACCGACGTTCGTACGTTCGAAAACGGAAGAGGACAGCCTGCGGATGCTGCTGGCGAGCGAGGTCGACTATACGCTCATGGACGAAGTCGTGGTCGAGTACATCCTCACCCACCACGAAGCCGAAGCCAAGGCGCGGCTGCAGCTCGGCCGCACTGCGCTCCTGACCCGCCCGCTCTACCTGGCGATCCGCCGGTCGCGGCCCGACGCACAGTCGATCGTCGATCGCTTCAACGCGCAGTTGCGCGGCATGATCGCGGACCGCACATATCACAAGCTGCTGCACGTCGACTGGATCAACGCCGACGTCGACGGCGACGGCCGGACCGAGTACGTCCCGAGCACCGATCAGGTGGGCAAGCTGCCGCCGCTCCGCGCGTATACGCTGATCACCCCCGAGGCACAGCCGCAGCGACGCGTCGAGATCGCGCCGGGCTATTACATCGGCGGCAAGTTCTACAACGCGTGGACGGACGTGCCCGACGAGTTCAAAGCCGGATCGGGCCGGCCGTCGGCGGACAGAAGCACGGCAAGCGTATTCACGTTCGTGTGGAAGTAGTGGGGTCGGAGGAGGGTCGGAGGAGGGTCGGAGGAGGGTCGGAGCAGGGTCGGAGGAGGGTCGGAGCAGGGTCGGAGCAGGGTCGGAGCAGGGTCAGACCCCCAGGCCGCCCAGTATCGCCTCGGTGTGTTCCCCGAGCGCAGGCGCCGGCGCCAGGTCGATCGCCCGGCCCAGAAATGGCGGCCGGATCGTGGTCAGACCATTGGCCTCGCGCACGACGCCGCGCGCCCGCAGATGCGGATCGCGGAGCGCCTCGCGCGCCGGATGGACCGGCGTCACGCAGACATCGTGGCGCGAAAACAGATGCAGCCATTCGTCGCGGGACCGGCTGGCCATGAGCGCGCGAACTTCGGCGATGAGCGCGACTTGATCGTCGCGGTCGGTCAGGTGCCGCGACGTCCAGTCGGGCCGCGCGACCGCCTCGCAGAACGCGCTCCAGAACTTGGTTTCGAGCGCGCCGAGGGCGATCCAGGCGCCGTCCGCCGTCCGGTAGACGTTGTAGCAGGCGTGGTCGCCGAACGTCGGCAACTCCCCGGACGCCCGGTCGCCGTCCGACGCAAACGCCCGCGGTGCCGGCAGCATCACCCAGTACATCGTCGCGTCGTGCATCGAGATGTCGAGCGTCGCGCCCTCGCCGGTGCGAGCGCGTCCAACCAGGGCCGCGAGGATGCCGATGACGCCGCTCATCGCGCCGCCACCGACGTCGGCGATGAACATGCGCGGCAGCTGCGTCGGATCCGGCCGATCGGCCATCAACATCCCGCTGATCGAGACGTAGTTGAGATCGTGACCGGGCCGCTCGGCGTACGGCCCCGACTGGCCGTACCCGGTGATCGCGCAGTGGATCACGCGCGGATGACGCGCCCGAATCTGCTCGCCGGCGACGCCGAGCCGCCGCGCCGCCGCGGGCCGGAAGCTTTCGACGACGACGTCGACGCCGCCGACGAGACGATCGAGCTGCGCGCGCCCGCGCGGCTCGCGCAGGTCGATCGCGACGCTTTGCTTGCCGCGGTTGAGCAGCAGATCGTAGAGGCTGCGGTCGTCGACGAGCGGCGGCAAACGCCGGATGGGATCGCCGTGCCGCGGATCTTCGACCTTGATCACGTCCGCGCCGAGCTCGGCGAGCATCAGCGTCGCGAAGGCGCCGGGCAGCAGACGCGTCAGATCGAGCACGCGTACGCCGGACAGCGGTGACGTCATCGGCGATCGAGCGTCAGTTGAGCCAGGGCGTCAGCGGCACGGCGAGCCGCCACAAGCTGTCGTTCGACGCCAGCACGATGCCGCCGGCGGGATCGAACGCCAGGCCGACCAGCGCCGGCGCTGTCAGCATCAGTTCCGGCTCGGCGCTTTCCTGGTTGACGTCGAGTCGATAGAGCGACGACGCTCCCGCCAGCGCGTCGACGACATAGAGGAGGCCATTTGAGTCGAACGCCATGCCCTGGGGCCGGCCGAACCGGCCGTTGACGGTGTCGACGAGCCGATCGCGGCCGATGCGATAGATGCGATCGTGACTCGCGAGCGTCGGTGCCGCCACGAACAATGCGTTGCCGGGGCCGTATGCGAGATGAAACGCGGCGACGCTTGCCGGCAGCGTCGCAAACGTCTCGACGTCGCGTTGAGGCGAGACGCGAAACACCGTGCCGCCGCGATCGCCGACGTACAGCTCGCCGTCGGGACCGAACGCCAACCCGGTCGCGACGCCGAGGTCGGTCGCGTACAGCTCGACCGCGTCGCCGGAGCTCAGTCGATAAACATGGCCATCGAAGCGGCTGGAGATGTAGATCGCGCCGTCAGGGCCGAGCGCGAGCGACGTCGGGTTGCCGACCTCGACCGCGATCGGCTCCTTGGCGCCGTCGGGAGCGACGCGATAGAGCGGCACCGGCACGCGCGTCCCGCGCGCACCGCTGTGCGTCGCGTACAGCCGGCCGCCGGCATCGAACAGCGGGTTGTCCACCTGATGCAGACCGCTCGTGAGCGGCGCCGCGACCTCGATGTACGCTGTTTCGCCCGGCAGCTCGTCGATATGGATCGCCGTCGTGCCGCCGGTCGCGCCGGCCGGCACGACGGCGCGCAGGAGCCGTCGCGACGCGGCGACGACGTGCGCGCCCGCACCGCCGATGCGGACGTGCGGCGGCCCGTCAGCCGGCAGCGGCAGACCGTCGCCGGAGATCGCGACGCGCCCACCGGGTACGACCCAGCCCGGTTGAATGTCGCTGATCGAGGAAGGCACGACGCGTTGATTCTACGCGTCGTCGAGTTCGACGTTCCAGTAGACGTAATCGCGCCAGCTTTCCGGCGCGTTGCGGAGGCCGAACGTGATGCGGATGGCCGGCGCCTTGTCCGGACGCTTCGGCGCGCGGATCAGGTGCATCCCTGCCTGCTCGGGCGTGCGCCCACCCTTCCGGCGGTTGCACGTGATACAGCACGTGACGATGTTCTCCCAGTCCTTCCGGCCGCCCTGCGCGACCGGGACGACGTGGTCGAATGTCAGCTCCGCCGTCGAAAAGGCGTCACCGCAATACTGGCAGGAATGATTGTCTCGAGCGTAGATGTTGGCGCGGGAGAATGGCACGTACTCCGCGCGGCGCCTGATGCGGATCCTCCGCAGCAGCCGGATCACCGACGGCAGACGGATGCTGAAGGACACCGATCGGACCTCGCGATCGTAGGACGCGACGATCTCGACCTTGCCCTGGCACCAGAGCGTAATGGCTTTCTGCCAGTGCACGACCCGAAGGGGTTCGTACGTGGCGTTCAGGAGCAGCGTCTGTTCCATGATTGGAAACAGGGCCATTTTTGCTGTTCGGCGCCGGGTTGTCAAGAGACCTTGTGACGTAACACTAATGTCTTCAGGTAGTTAGCGCGACATGGGCGCAGCGCGGCGCCGATGGGCCGACCAGACCGACCGGCCGATAACCGGAACAACGATGAAAAACGTCCCGTGTTCGGCCGCCGTCTCGCTGGCGATTGCGCTCCTGACTTCGGCGTGCGCGTCGACGAACGGGGTCGGACCGGTGGCGTTCCCCGGCGCCCCGCGGGTTTCGGCCGATCGACCGAGAACGGCGCCCGCCGGCGTTGCATCCGGCGCGGCTGCCATCGTACGGGACGCGCTCGACCTTCGAGGCGTCCCCTACCGGTTCGGTGGCGCGACGCCCTCGGAAGGCTTCGACTGCAGCGGGCTGGTGGCGTTCGTCTTCGCGCAGCACCAGGTCATGGTGCCTCGCACCGTGTCGGAACAATTTCAACACGGCGCACCGGTTCAGCCCGAGCGCATCGAAGCCGGCGATCTGGTGTTCTTCGCGACGACTGGCGACAGCGCCACTCATGTCGGCATTGCGCTCGGGCAGTTCGGCGATCGCCAGTTCGTCCACGCACCGGATGCCGGCGGCGTCGTCCGTGTCGATCGCTACGACGCGCCGTACTGGCGGACGCGTTTTCTGGGTGCGCGGCGGATGCACTAGGACCCGCTGCCAGTCGGCAGCGGCGGCACGGTCGGCGGCGCGACGGGCAGCGTGACGCTCGGCACGCCTTCGTCGGCGGGCAGGGTCGGCGGCGGCGGCGTGACCATGCCCATCCGTCCGAGGATGATCTTCTGGCGCCGCAGCAGTCTGGCATTCGGACGTCCCGGGCTGTAGATGCGCGGGTTGATGATGGCCCCAGCCAGAAGCGCCGCCTGATCGGCAGTGAGATCGCTGGCCGAAGTATTGAAGTACGTGCGCGCCGCCGCCTCGGCGCCCCAGATGCCGTCGCCCCATTCGATCAGATTCAAATAGAGCTCGAGAATCCGCGCCTTCGACAACTCCGCTTCGAGGCGGCGCGCGATCATCAGCTCTTTGATCTTGCGCAGCGGATTGCGCGACGGCGACAGGTACAGGTTCTTGGCGAGCTGCTGCGTGATCGTCGACCCGCCGCGAATGATCTGGCCCTTGGCGAGATTCTTCTCGATCGACGCGCGCAGCTCGTCGTAGTCGATGCCTTCGTGATCGAAGAAGGCCGCGTCCTCGGCGACGAGCACGGCGCGCCTCAGCGTCGGCGAGATCCGGCTGTACGGGATCCACCGCTGCACGCGCCGCGGCTTCCGGCCTGCGGCCACGGCTTCGGCTTCACGCAACCGCATGAAGGCCGTCGACTCGGGCGGTTTCGTTTTGAGCGGGCGGACGTCCGGCAGCGTCAGCCACATGTAGCCGAGCGTCATCAGCGTCGCGCCGGCGATGCCCAGCGCGCCCCAGCCGAGGCGCCGCCACCAGATGCCGCGCTTCGATCGTTTCACGTCAGCCCGCGACGACGATGCGGATGCGCGCGCCCGCGCGCGGCGGCGTATTCGGATCCGAGCCATTCATGATCGCGAGCGTCGACGCCTTGACGCGTCCCCCGCCCGGCCCGCTGGCGAGCGAGGTCCAGGTCTCGCCCGATCGGACGGTGTAGAAGTCGATTCGGTTCGGCTGAAGCCGCTCGGCTTCCTGCGCCGATAACGCGCGGAACGTCTGAATCGATTGATCGAAAAGCCGGACGTTCCTGCCGAACTCGCTGGCGACGGCAAGTCCGGCGACGATGTAGGTCTGCTGGCCGGATCGAATGTGGGCAGCGCGGACGCCGATGCGGGTGTTGCCGCTGACGCCCTGGTAGGTGCCGACGAACGCGTCCAGACCGTTGATCCGGGTACGCTCGCCATCGACCAGCTGATAACCAGAATTCTCCATGCTCGCCCGCGCGCTCTGCTCGATCGAACCGCCGCTGCCGCTGGCGAGCTGCAGCACCATCGCCGCGTTGGCGTTCTCTCCAGGACGTGCGGCCACCTGTTCACTGCTGTTGACGATCTCCCACTGCTCGGGAAAACGGAGCGCGAAGCGAAGGACCGGGTGCAGGAACTCGCTGCCGCGCACGAACCCCTGCTCGCGGCTGTCGCCGAAGACGACGCCGTCGATGTGCCGCTCGAACGTCGTCTCGTTGCGCGCCGTCGCGCTCTCGCTTCTCGCCGCGGCGACGGCCGCCTGCACTTTCTCGACGCGGTCGGCCGCCGGCGGATGCGTCAGCGCCCAGTTCGGGACACCGCGGCTCGTCCCCGAGGCTTCGTCCAGCCGCGCCAGCGTGTTCAGCAGACCCGGCATCCCCTGCGGATCCCAGCCGTTCGTCGAGGTGTAACGCACGCCGAGCTGATCCGCTTCGAGCTCGGCTTCGCGGCTGTGCTTGAGGAACAGCGCGCCCAGTCCGATGCTGCCGACTGCCGCCGCGGCTTCGCCACCGGGGCCCGGCAGGAGAATCGACGCCACGGCGAGTCCCCCGCCGCCGAGCGTCTGCTTCGACACCGCCTCGACGGAATGTCGGCCGTCGACATGACCGATCTCGTGTCCCATGACGGCGGCGAGCTCGGCCTCGTCCCTCAGGAACGGCAGGATGCCGCGCGTGAGGTAGACGAAGCCGCCGGGCAGCGCGAACGCGTTGACCGCGGCTTCGTTCACGACGGCGAACGTCCAGGGAAGATTCGGGCGATGCGACGCGCGGGCGAGCTTCTGCCCGACTTGCGTGACGTACTGCTGGAGCGCCTGGTCCTCATAGACGCCCATCTGCTGCCGTACTTCGGCATCGCTCTGCCGGCCGAGCTGTACCTCCTCGGCTTCGGACATCAGGATGAGTTGTTTGCGGCCCGTCGCCGGATTGGTCGCGCAGCCGGCCGCGACCACGACGAGCACGACGTACCACCGAAGCGCGCGCATAGTCCCTCCCATCGTACCCCGGCCGTCCCGGGCTACGGACGTTCGATCACGTCTCTGAGGGCCTGCACCACCCGTTCCACGTTGTCAGCCGTCGAACCGGATCCCATCAGTCCGATGCGCCAGATCTTTCCCGCGAGGGGACCGAGCCCGGCGCCGATCTCTATGTTGTGACGTCGGAGCAGCCCGCTTCGGACGGCGGCTTCGTCGACGCCGGGCGGCACCCGAACGGCATTGAGGCTCCACAGCCGTTCCGCCGGCGGCGGCAGCAGCGTCAGCTGGCGCGTCGCGAGCGCGGCGACCAGCTGCTGGTGATGGGCTTGATGTCTGCGCCAGCGCGGCTCCAGTCCTTCCGCGTCGACCTCCCCGAGCGCGGCCGCGAGCGCGTAGACGAGCGGCGCCGAGATGGTGTGGTGATACTTGCGCTCCATCCAATACGACTGCAGCAACCCGATGTCGAACGCGAAGCTGCGGCACGCCACCCGCCGCTCGATCGCGCGCGGCGAGAACGTGATCGGCGACAGACCCGACGGCGCGCCCAGGCCTTTCTGCGAGCACGAGTAACAGATGTCGATGCCCCAGCCGCCGACGTCGAGCGGCACCGCGCCGAGTGACGTCACGGCGTCGACGATCGTCAGTGCGCCATGCTCGCGCGCGACTGCGACGAGATCGGCGACCGGGTTGACGACGCCCGTCGATGTCTCGCCGTGGACCATGGCGACGATGTCGGCGCCGTCGGCGCGCAACGCGGATCGCAGCGCATCGGGATCGGCGGCCCGGCCCCATTCGATGCCGAGGCGCGAGACCCTGGCGCCGTGTCGCGTCAGCATCTGAGCGAGCCGATCGCCGAAATAACCGGTCACGACGACCGTCGCGCGTCGGCCCTCGTCGGTGACGTTGGCCACCGCCGCTTCCATCGCCGACGTGCCCGTGCCGGAGATCGCCAGCGTCACATGGTCGCTGGCGGCGCGGAAGGTCGTGACGAGATCTGCCCGGATGCGATCGAGCAGCGCGACGAGATCCGCATCGAGATGCGATCGCGCCGGCGCGCCCAGCGCGGCGGTCACCGCGGCGGACACGGGCGAGGGGCCGGGACCAAGGAGCAGACGATCGGTCGAGGGCAGCACGCGTCAGGCTTTCGCGAGGAGGCTGGTGAGTGCCCGCTGGATCTCGGCGCGCGCCGCCGCGGCCGGCGGCCGCAGCGGCGACCGCACCGGGCCGCCGAAATACCCGAGCTCGTCGAGCGCGGCCTTCAAGCCGGCGATGCCATGAACGCTGGTCACGAGCTGTGCCAACGGTGTCAGTCGCTCCTGGAGCTGTCGAGCCGCGGCGTGATCGCCGCGACCGGCCAGTTCGAACAGCTGCACGCAGAGATCGGGCACGACGTTCGCGACCGCGAGAATCGCGCCCCTCGCGCCGCTCACCAGCGCCGGATACACGACCGGCGCCCACCCGCTGAGCACGGCGAAGCGATCCGGACGCACGGCGGCG
Source organism: Vicinamibacterales bacterium (assembly GCA_035711465.1). GTDB lineage: Bacteria > Acidobacteriota > Vicinamibacteria > Vicinamibacterales > SCN-69-37 > DASTCC01. The sequence continues at coordinate 8,744 of DASTCC010000356.1, read as the reverse complement.
AACTGGCCGAGCCGCTCCAGATCGGGGCTCGTCTCCTTCATGCCGATCACGTTCTGATGTCCGGCGAGCGCGCATACCGTCGGCAAGGTGATCGAATAACCGGCCGCGCCTGGAAGGTTGTAGAGAAGGACCGGCACCGGCGAGCGATCGGCGACCTGCGTGAAATGCGCGACCAGCGCGTCGTGCGTCATCTGCGATCGATAGAAGAACGGCGTCCGCACCAGCACGGCGTCGGCGCCCGCGCCGGCGGCGCGTTCGGCCGCGGCGATCGTCGCCCGCGTCGACTCACGGCCGACGCCGGCCAGGAGCAGCGTGCCGCTCGGCATCGCCCGTCTCGTCGTTTCCACCACCGCGTCCGCTTCGTCGTCGTCGAGCAGCGCGGCTTCGCCGTTCGAGCCGAGCGCGAGGATGCCGGCCAGTCCGGTCTGCATCCAGCGCTGAACGTTGGCAGTGAGGGCCGATCGGTCGATGCGATCGTGGTTGTCGAACGGCGTGGGAATCGGAGGAAAGATGCCGTGCAGCCGTGTGTCCACGAGCCGAGGCTAGCGGCGCGTCGAAGTCCTGTCAACGCTGGCAAGCTGCAGGACGGTGGCGGAGCCGCGCTTCCCGGCGAGCAGCTGACAGCCGAGCGTGAGAACGAACAGCGCCGCCGCCGGCGCGAGCATCCAGGGCGCGTCGCGCATCATCGGAATCGATCCGGCGGTTCTGAGCATGGTGCCCCAGCTGACGTTCGCCGTGAACCCGAGCCCGAGGAACGAGATCGTCACCTCGGCCAGCACGAGCGCAGGCACGAGGAGCATGACCTGGACGGCGATGAACCCGCCCGCCGCGGGCAGCAGCTGGCGCGCGAGGCGGATCGATCCGACGCCGAGCGATCGCGCCGCTTCGGCATACTCGCGGTCGCGCTCGCTGGCGACGATGGCGCGGACGCCGCGGGCGACGAGCGGCCAACCGGCCAGCGCGAAGAGCGCCGCCATCAGCGCGAACACCTCCGCGGTCGACAGCACCTCGGGCAGGACGCCGCGAAGGACCAACACAAGGTAGGCGGCGGGAAGCACGATGAGGTAGTCGGCGACGAACATCAGCGTGCTCTCGAGCCAGCCGCCGACGCTGCCGGCGAGCGCGCCAACCCAGGCGCCGATGAGCACCGCGCCGACGACGCCGGCGAGCGCCACGCCAATCGAGAGTCGCGCGCCGTGGACGAGACGGGCGAACACGTCGCGGCCGAGATCGTCGCCGCCCAGCAGCAACAGCGGCGTCCCGCCTTCGACCGTGACCAGCCGGCCTCCGGAAAGGAATCGCAGCGGCACCGCGACCGTCCGGTCCTCGGCGTACTCCTTGTTCCCTCTGTCGACGAGCGTCTGCCGGTAGATGAACGGCGCGCGCCAGCCGTGCGCGTCACGCAGATGCACCTTCGTCGGCGGCGCGTAGGTGCGATCGGCGAAGGAACGATCCGGATCGTTCGGTGCCAGCCACGGCGCCAGCAGCGTCGCGACGCCGAGAACCAGGAGCAGCGCCCGGCCGGCACGAACGCCCCAGCTGCCGCGCGACGTCACATCGCGCTCCGCGTCCGCGGATCGGCGATCGCGCGGGCGACGTCGGCGACGAAGTTGCCGATCGCGATCAACACCGCACCGGCGAGCGCGCAGCCGGCGATGAGGGAGATGTCGTGCGCCAGCAGCGCCGTGTACATCAGACGGCCGAGGCCCGGCCAGCCCGTTGCCCATTCGACCGCGAGCGATCCGCTGAACAGCGAGCCGACGACGACGCCGAAGACGCCGAAGAGCGGCGTCAACGCCTGGCGGGCGCCATGAATCCAGAGCAGGCGCCAGCGCGGCACGCCGCGCGCCGAGGCGGCAATCAGATCGGGCGCGCGAAGCGCGTCGCGCGTCGATTGCGACTGCAGCCGCTCGAACATCGCCGCGAGCGGCAGCGACAGCGCGAGCACCGGCACGCCGAGGCTGCCCTCGCGGATCGACAGCCAGCCCGTCGATGCGGCCACGAGCAGCAGACAGAGCGCCCACACGATCGGCGGACACGAGACCAGCGCCACCGAGATCGGCGCGACGATCGAGGCGGTCGGGCCGCGCGGCGAGGCGCCGGTGACCGTGCCCACCGTCAGGCCGATCGCGCAAGCGACGACGAGCGCCAACAGCCCTAGCTGGCCGCTGCGCGCGCCGCTGCCGAGGACGAGTCCGGCCACCGGCCGGTTGTAGACGACGGACTCGCCGAGATCGAGCCGCAGCAGCGAGCCGACCCAGCCGGCGAAGTGTTCGAGGATCGGCCGATCGAGTCCGCGTTTCGCCCGTTCCGCATCGGCCACCGGTTGCGGCAAGCCGAGCGGCGGTTCGTACGGCGCGCAGCGGCTGAGCAGGAACGACGACGCGGCGACGGTGAAGACGAGCAGCGTCGCCGCGAGCATGCGGCGCAGGATGAATCGCAGGAGCGTCGGTGTCACCGGCCGGCGGCGGAAGTGACGCGCAGCTTCGCGGCGTTCCACAGCACCGGCGGCGGAAACACCGAGGGCTCTGCGCCCTGGACGCGCGTGCTCATCGCCACGTGCTTGGTCGACGAGACGAAGTACAGCATCGGCAGATTCTCGCCGAAGATCGTCTGCACCTCCGCGAACAGCCGGCGGCGTTCCGCCGCATCGGGCGTGGCGGAGATCGTCTGCATCAGTGCATCGATGCGGGCTTCCCACGGCGTCGCCGGCTTCTCCTGGCCCGGATTCCAGGTGTGGAACGGGCCCGAGCTCGGCCAGAAATCGATCCATGTCGTCGGGTCCGGACTGCTCACGAAACCGAAGTAGATCGTGTCGAAGTCCCGCTTGCCGTAGCGGGTGCGAATCGTGGTCGGATCGACGAGGACGAGGTCGAGGCCGATGCCGACGCGGGCGAGCTGGTCGCGCACGAACGTCATCGTGCGCTCGCGGCCCGGATGGCCCGCCTGGGTGAGCACCGTGAACCGGATCGGTTTGCCGGCGGCGTCGTCGACCGTGCCGTCGCCGTTGCGATCGCGAAGGCCGATCGATCCCAGCAACGCTCGCGCCTTGCCGGCGTCGAAGGGCGTCTTCGGCGCGGCCGGCGACAACCACACGCCGTGGCCGGGCGTGATCGGCCCGAAGATCGGAACCGCCGCGCCGAGAAAGACCGTGTCCGCGATGGCCTGGCGATCGACCGCGTACGACACGGCCTGTCGAAATTCGAGTTGTTGCAGCCACGGCCGTTGCTTCGCCGCGGTGGTGGCCGCCGAGAGGTTGAACCAGAGCGAGTCCGGATTGGGATCGGCGCCGACCTCGACCACCCGGATTCTCGGGCTCCTGCTCAGCGAGGCGATTGATTCCGCGGAGACGAAGTCGGTCGTCAGATCGACGTCGCCGGTTTCGAGCTGCAGCGCCTCGGCGTTCTGGTCCGGCACGAAACGGATGTCGACGCCGTCGAGATACGGAAGCGGCTTCCCTTCGGCGTCCTTTTCCCAGAAGCGCGGATTGCGATCGAAGACCAGCCGGCTGCCGGGAGCGTAATCCCTGATCACGAACGGGCCGAGACCGGCGATCTCGGACGGCGGCGTGGTCGTGCTCCACGCCGCAGCGAACGTGCCGGCGTCGAGCGCGGCCGCCAGCCGGTGCTCCGGCAGCATCGGCACGCCGTCGAGAATCTCGAGACCGCCGCCGTGACGCTGCGGAAACGTGATCATCACGGTCCGCGGATCCATCGCCCGCACCATCAGCGGCTTGCCGCCCACGAGTACGGCTTCAGCGAGCGGGCTCTGCACCTTTGGGTCGTACAAGGCCCGGAACGTGAACACGACGTCGGCGGACGTGAACGGCTTGCCATCGGAAAACTGAACGCCGTCGCGAAGCATGACGGTCCAGGTCAGACCGTCGTCGGATGCGGACCAGGCGGTCGCGAGTCGCGCCTCGAGTACGCCCGACGCGTGATTCATCCGGACGAGCGTGTCGTGCGTCAGCAGGCGAATGCCTTCGACCGGTGAGGTCGCGGATACTAATCGGTTGTACGAATCGGGCTCGCTTCGGAAGGTCGCGACAAGTCTGTTACTGCTCGAGGCGTCCTCGGACGTCGTGGACTTACAAGAAACGTCACTGGCGAGGAGGGCCGCCAAGGCCAAGCCCCCTAAAAAGCGTCCTTTTCCCCTCACCGAGGCCCTCCGGATGACGAAAGTGAAAACCACTTTCAATTTCGAATGTTCTGTGTACTAATCGGCAGCCCAATTCGGCAAGTGCTGCTGCTGTGGGCCGTCCAAAGAGTCTTATCGGGCGGGCAAACAGCACAGTTTTGTGATCGACGCGCCGGAAACGTCATCGTCGGGGCGCGCACTGGCGAGGATCGAGGCAGAAACCTGCACAATTCTGCACGATCCGAGATTACGTAATTGGTACTGTACGTGCCTAATTGCAATCGCGGCCGGCATTCAGTTCCGTTATCCCGGCAGTAGGACCTTCCATGAGCACCACCCGTTCGGGCTCCTCGCTTCCCAGCCTCGTGGGCCTTATCGGCCTGATTGCCGCAGTCCTTGCGGTTGCAACCCCTCTCGCTGCCCCGGAGCAGAAAACAGCGCACCGGGCCCGGCTCTCCAAAGGACTGAGCGAAAAGGTCGCGGGTGGTGCGGCTCGAATTCCATTTCTGTATGAGGGTCCCCAGGCGGAGGTCGACCGCCTGGCGAAGCGCTACAACGTGCAGATCGAGCGGCGGTTGGCCATGGGCGCCCTGTTCTCGGGCTCCGCGGCCGCCATTGCGGCGATGGCCGAGGACGGCAATGTCGGGTCGCTGACGGAAGACCGGAAGGTCATCAGCACGATGTCGGTCACGACCGAGGCGACCGGCGCCGCGCAGCTCTGGAAGGCGGCGGGCAAGTCCGGCAATTTCAGCGGCTTTATCGGCAGAGGGGTCGTCGTCGCGGTGATCGACTCGGGCGTCGCCCGGCGCAGCGATGTCTCGAAGCGTGTGCTCTTCGCCAAGGACTTCACCGACTTGGGCGAGGGCGACGGCTACGGACACGGCACCCACATCGCCAGCATCATCGCCGACGGCGGCGGCGGCGCGGAGGGAGTCGACGCGACCTACATCGGCATGGCGCCGGGCGCCGAGCTCATCGATCTTCGCGTGCTCGGTCCGGACGGCACCGGCTACATGTCGGACGTCGTCGAGGCGATCGACTTCGCCATCGCGAACAAGGACCGCTACCGCATCCGCATTCTCAACATCTCGCTCGGCGCCGCGGGCCTCAACTACCGCGAGGATCCGCTGGCCAAGGCCGTCGAGCGCGCCGTGGCCGCGGGCCTGGTCTGCGTCACGTCGGCGGGCAACTTCGGCAAGCTCGAGGACGGCACGCCGGTCGTCGGCGCCATCGTCTCGCCCGGCTACACGCCCGGCGCCTTGACCGTCGGCGCGGCCAACACGCGCGGCACCGTGCTGCGGTCAGACGACGCGGTGGCGAGCTACAGCTCGCGCGGCCCGGTCGGTTCGCCGGATGCGCCGTCGACCTGGGAGCTGAAGCCGGACGTCGTCGCGCCGGGCAACGCCATCGTCGCCGCCGGCGTCGAGGGCTCGTATCTCTGGGAGAACTACCCGACGCGCCGCGTCTACGGCGCCAACGGCGGGACCTACTTCACCATGTCGGGCTCGAGCATGGCCGCGGCCGTGACCTCGGGCGCCGTGGCGCAGCTGCTCCAGGCCGAGCCGCGACTGACGCCGAACGAAGTCAAATTCATCCTCCAGTACACGGCGCAGCGGCTCGAGGGCTTCGGCCTGATCGAACAGGGCGCCGGCAGCATCAACGTCCCGTTGGCGGTTGGGCTGGCGCAGAGCCGGACGCTCGCCGACGCGCCGGTCAGCGTGAACATCGGCGGCGAAGAGGTGGGACTAACGGGATTCGTCTTCATCTCCGCATCAGCCTTCCCGACCTGCGACGTCGCGCCGAACGGCCTCATTTGGGGGACGGGTCTAATCTGGGGCACCAAGAACGCCACTTCGGAAGCGAACGGTCTCATCTGGGGAACCAACGGTTCGACGTCTGCGAATGGCCTCATCTGGGGAACGGCAGCCAGCCAAGCACAGGTCGATGCAAATGGGTTGATCTGGGGCACCAGCACCGCGGCGGTGGAGGCCAACGGACTGATTTGGGGAACGGCGACCGGTGACACCAGTGCCAATGGTTTGATTTGGGGCACTGCTGAGCGTGATGTGCAAGCCAATGGATTGATCTGGGGTACCAGCTCAGGCTGCTCGCTGGGAAACAACGGGTTGATCTGGGGTACTTCGGACAAGGCCCAATCGAACGGCCTTATTTGGGGCACCGGACTGATTTGGGGAACTCGAACGGGAACAGCTGACGCAAACGGCCTTATTTGGGGCACCGGACTCATCTGGGGCACCCGTGAAGGTACGGCAGATGCCAATGGCCTGATTTGGGGCACCGGGCTGATCTGGGGGACCCGCGCTGGCAGCGCTGAAGCCAATGGCCTGATCTGGGGAACTCGTTCCGGAACGGCTGAGGCGACCGGCCTCATCTGGGGCACGGGACTCATTTGGGGCACCCGTGCTGAGTCAGCGCAGGCCAATGGCCTGATTTGGGGAACCGGTTTGATTTGGGGCACTGGCATGGCGTCGTCGGGCCTCATTTGGGGCACTGGCCGGTAACCGAAAGTTGGTCTTGTTTTAACGGATTCAGGAGGCAATGATGGAAGCCATCATTTGGAGCTAGGCGAAGCGGGAGGACCTGCGTGCAGCGTCCTAAAGCCTGCGTTGACCTGGCCGATATGTCGGGCAGCCCTTCGGGTGCTAAACCTCCATGTCTGCAAAGGTTGCGAGGCCTTCCCTCTCGGCACCCACGAAGAGTTACATCGCTGCTGTAGCGCTCGTTGGGTTTTCGATCGTCGCGTACTCGGTCTTCCGGCTGTACGTCGAGCGACCACCTACTGATTTCGGCTGGCTCGCACTTCTGACCTTGGTCAGCGGTGTTCTGCCGGTCAAGTTGCCAAAAGTTGCCGCGAACATCTCCGTCTCGGAGACATTCGTTTTCTGCGGCACTCTCCTGTTCGGGCCAGAAGCCGGCGCGCTCCTCGGCTTCCTCGATGTCGGGCTCATGTGGGCCCGGCTCATGCCTCAAAGGGTCCATTGGCACCGGATGCTCTTCAGCACCGCGGCCAATCCACTTTCAATTTGGTTGTCAGCGCTCGTCCTCTTCCAAATCGCGGGCACACCTCCGCTCGCACGAGTTGAAGCAGTCGGTCTCGATCAGTCGTTGATCGTAGGTCTGATCGCCTTTGCAGTCCTTTACTTCCTTCTCAATAGTTCGCTCGTTGCGTTCGCAATCGCGCTGGATCAGAACCTCAACGCGTTCGAGATCTGGTCCAAACATTTCTCGCGACTCTGGCTCAACTACTGGGCCGGCGCGTCCGTCGCCGCTCTGGTGGTTTCAATCACGCATCGAATTCATCCGTTAGCACTCTTCATAATCGCTCCCGTGATGCTGGTCTTCTTTTTCACGTTCAAATGGTCAACCGAACGTGTCGAGAAAGCCGAAGCCCATCTCGCGGAAATGAAGCGGACGTTCCTGCAAACGATCGAGGCACTCGCCCTCGCGATCGACGCGAAGGACCAGGTCACGCACGGACACATTCGACGGGTCCAGCGATATACGATGGCGCTCGCTGAAGCTGTGGGCGTCAAGGACGAAATGCAGCTCGATGCGATGCGGGCTGCGGCTCTGCTACACGATACGGGGAAACTCGCCGTTCCTGAGTACATCCTAAACAAGCCGGGACCATTGACCGCGTCCGAGTTCGAACGAATGAAAGTCCACGCGGCCGTCGGTGCGGACATCCTGAAGAATATTGACTTCCCTTATCCCGTGGAGCCCATCGTGCGCTATCACCACGAGGCATGGGACGGGTCGGGTTATCCAGAAAAATTAAAGGGTTCAGAAATCCCGTTGGGCGCGCGAATTCTCTCCGTTGTTGACTGCTACGACGCGCTTACGTCGGATCGTCCTTATCGTCCCAGGATGTCTCGTCAGCAAGCCGAGCAGATTCTGAAAGAGCGTCGGGGAAAAACATACGACCCGTGGGTTGTCGATCAATTCATCAAGATTCTCGACAAGCTCGAACAGATGGAAATGGCTCATGCGGCCGCGGCGGGACCTGGTGAGGCGCACAGTGGAAGCATGGTCCCTGCCCAATTTGACGCCATCACGGCGACCCAGGCAGAAGACCGTGAATTCAACGAACTGCGCCGTGAGCTGCCCAGGGCAAGTTCGATCGTTGAGGCCGCCGACGCGCTCTTCCGCCACTTGCGTCGAATCGTACCTGCCGCCGGCCTCGCCCTGTACAGACCACGGACGGATTCGACTGAACTGGAGGTGATCGCTAGCGCTGGCGTCGGAGCCCCGGCGATGAATGGCCTTCGCGTTCCGATCGGCGATCGTGTTTCAGGTTGGATATTTGCTCACGCACAACCGGTCCTGAACTCCGATGCGAGCCTTGAGCTTGGGCCTGTTTCGAAGACTTTGTCCGTACCGCTGCGTTTCGCCGCTGGAGTACCGGTCGTGGACGGAGAACCCGTCGCTGTAATCATGGTCTTCAGTAGCGAGCCGTTCGAAAAAGACCATCGCCGGATGCTCGAGAATGCATCGACGCTGTTCGTCTCCTCGGTGTCCCAATCCATGTCACGGACGAGGGTCACTGGGCATGATGCACCTCGACCCCAGCAACCGCCGAAAGCGCA
>DASTCC010000355.1:0-8512 GCA_035711465.1 Vicinamibacterales bacterium | reverse complement strand
TCCTTCAGAACGACAGTGGTTTCGACGCCGCCTGCTGGCCTGGTACCGGCGCCACGGCCGGCAGCTGCCGTGGCGGGAGACGCGCGACCCGTATCGCGTGCTGGTCTCGGAGATCATGCTGCAGCAGACGCAGGTCGATCGCGTCCTGCCCAAGTACCTCGAATGGCTCGATCGATACCCGACGCTGGCGGCGCTCGCCGCCGCCGCGGAGCACGACGTCGTCCGCACCTGGTACCCCCTGGGCTACAACATCCGCCCGAGACGGCTGCACGCCATCGCCCGTGAATCGGTCGACCGTTTCGACGGCACGCTGCCGGGCGACGAGGAGACGCTGCGATCGTTCAAGGGCATCGGGCCGTACACCGCCGGCGCGGTGATGAGCTTCGCATTCGGCAAGCGCGCGGCGATTCTCGACACCAACGTCGCCCGCGTCCTGTTCCGCGTCTTCGTCGCGCGCGGTAATCCGAAGTCGCATGCAATGACGAAGCAGTTGTGGGACCTCTCCCGCACCGTGCTGCCGCACAAGCACGTCTACGATTTCAACCAGGCGCTCATGGATTTCGGCGCGACGATGTGCTCGGCGCGGGCGCCGCGCTGCGGCGAGTGCCCGATGACGTCGCGATGCCGCGCCTACCCGTTCACGGCGCCGCGCGCCAGGCCGCGCGCGCGGCGCGCCCGGTCTCGATGACCGCGCCGGCGCGCGTCATCGTGGTGCTCGCCGCGGTCATCGAACGCGGCGGCCGCCTGCTCGTCACCCGGCGCCTCAAGGGCACGCACCTCTCGGGACTGTGGGAGTTTCCCGGCGGCAAGTGCGAAGCCGGCGAGTCGCACGAAGCCTGCCTCGCGCGGGAACTGCTGGAGGAGCTGGGTGTGCGCGCGACCGTCGGCAAGGAGTTGCTGATGACCGAGCACGCGTCTCCGGAGCGCACCGTGCGATTGCATTTCCGCGCCTGCGAGATCGACGCCGATCCCTCGCCACAGCTCGGTCAGGAGATGCGGTGGATTCGCCGATCCGAACTACGGACGCTGGAGTTTCCGGACGCGGATCGGGACTTGATCGAGATGCTCGAGCGCAGCGCTTGAGAACTCTGATCTTCTCCAACCATGCAGCACGTCCAGCACATGCAGGAAGACCAACAGTAGTCGGCGTCATGACTCGTCGGTCGGACCGACTCGCTGTCTGGCGCCATGATCCAAGAAATGAGCAGTTGCAGCATTCACCTGCATCTGCTGCATGGTGAAAAGCCGCAGAACTGAATTCCGCTGATCGTTGGCTCAGCCCGCGAAGCTGTCGATCGCCGCCCCGAGCTCCGACGCGTCGTGGCGTACGGTGACGCGGCGTCCGATCTCGGCCGCGTCGCGGTGCACGTAGCCGAGCGCGATCGCCTCCGGATCGTACGGCGACCACGCGACGCTGGTGAGGCGGCCGACGTCCTTGCCGTCGGCGCGGATCGAGTCCCCGGGCTGCGGCAGCGTCGGACCGGGATCGAAGGTCAGGCGGACGAGCCGTCTTGCGACGCGGCCACCGCCGCGGTGCAGGACGCGGACGATGACTTCCTGGCCGACGTAGCAGCCCTTCGTCATGCTGATTGCACGGTCGAGCAGGCCCGCTTCGAGCGGGATCGTCTCTTCCGTCATGTCGATGCCGAAGGCCGGCCGGCCTGACGCGATCCGCAGCGCGTCTGCCAGCGCGTCAGAAATCTGCACGATGCCGGCGCTGCGCAGGCGATCGATCAGCCCGTCCCACTCGCGCGCGGGCCAGAAGATCACGTAGCCCGGCGTCTCCGGATCGTCGTCGCGGGCGACGAAACCCGACGAACCGAGCGAGATCTGCCCGAGCGGCGGCAGCGTCGCCAGCGCCGACGCCGACGCGCTCACCGCCGCGCCGACGAGCTTCGCCGCCTTGCCGCCCATCACCGCGACCTCCGACCACATCGCCGAGTCGTCGGTGATGCGCACGTCTTCCGTGAAAATCAGCTGATCGAATCGCGTCGCGAGCGAGGCCGACAGCCCCGGCGCGACGCCGCCGATGAGGAAGTCGCCGCGATGGTAGATGCGCAGATCCGCGATCATGCGCCCCTGCGGCGTCAGATAGGTCGTGTAGATGCCGCGCCCGGCGCTCAGGCCGGCGACGTCGTTGCTGACGAGCGCCTGCAGAAAGGGGACGGCGTCGCGCCCTTCGAAGCGCAGCCGGCCGCGGCTGGCGCGATCGCTCCAGCCGGCGCCCGCCTCGATGGTGCGATACTGAGTCGCGATGGGGTTCACGCGGCGTCTCACCTGTCATCTTAGCGTCGCCGTTTTGGCGCTCACAACGTCGGCGGCGGCGCCCGCCGCCGCGCAGACGACGCCGACGACCTCGAATTCCCGGTTCACGATCCTGCTGCGCGGCGCGCGCATCGGCGCGGAGAACATCACCGTGTCGCGTTCGGCGGCCGGCTGGCAGATCAGCGCGGCCTCGCAGATCGACCCGCCCCTCGACCTGGTCGTGACCAAGTTCGAGATGAGCTACGGCCTCGACTGGCAGCCGCGGCAGCTCTCGATCGAGGGCCGGCTGCGCGGCCAGTCGCTGATGCTGACGACCTCGTTCGGCCTGACGTCGGCGACGAGCGAGATCACCCAGGCCGGCCAGCGCGGCGTCGCCACGCACCAGATCGCCAGCCGGTCGGTCGTGCTGCCGACCAACTTCTTCGCGGCCTACGAGGCGCTCGCGTCGCGGCTGGCGGAAACGCCGGCGGGCGGCTCGCTGCCGATCTACGTCGCCCCCGACGGTCAGAGCACCGCGACCGTCGTCCGCGTCACCCCGCGCCGCATCGTCACCCCGGAAGCGACCGTCGACATCCGCGAGTACGATCTCACCTTCAACAACCCCGGGAATCCGATCGGCGTTCAGGTGTGGGTCGACGAGGCCAATCGGCTGGCCCGCGTGGTCGTGCCCTCGGCGTCTCTCGCGGCACTGCGCGACGACTTGTCGTCGGTGCTGATGCGCGAAGAGAAGATCCGCAACGCCGGCGACGAGGACGTGTTCATTCCCGTCTCCGGCTTCAACCTCGGCGCGACGATTACCAGGCCGGTGACGCCGGTCGAGCGCGCACCGGCGGTGATCCTCGTCGCCGGATCCGGACCCCAGGATCGCGATCACTCGCAGTACGGCGTCTCGATCTTCGGCCAGATTGCCGGCGCACTCTCGGAGGCCGGGTATTTCGTCGTCCGCTACGACCAGCGCGGCGTCGGCCAGAGCGGCGGCCGCGTCGAGAACGCGACCATCGCCGAGTACGCGGCCGATGTGGTCGGCATCGTCTCGTGGCTTCGCAAACGCCGCGACGTCGACGCCGATCGACTCGCGGTGATCGGCTATGGCGAGGGCGGCGCGGTGGCGCTGACCGCGGCGGATCGCGAGAAGCGGTTCAAGTCCGTGGTCCTGATCGCCTCGCCGGGAACGTCGGGGCGCGAGGCGACGCTCGCGCAGCAGGCGCAGCTGCTCGCGCAGATCGACGCGCCCGAAGCCGACAAGCAGGCGCGGATCGTGCTGCAGCGGCAGCTCGTCGACGCGGTGATCACCGGCAAGGGCTGGGAAGGCGTGCCTCCCGGGATCCGCCGGCAGGCCGACACCGCGTGGTTCAAGAGCTGGCTGCTGTTCAACCCGGAAACGGCGATCCCGAAGGTGAAGCAGCCCATCCTCATCCTGCATGGCGGGCTCGACCAGGAAGTGCCGCCGGCCAACGGCGAACGACTGGAGCAGATCGCGAGGGCACGGAAGGGCCTGCCGGAGACGGCGACGCGCCGGGTGGTCGTCGCCGACGCCAACCACCTGCTCGTGCCGGCCAAACAGGGTTCGGTCAGCGAGTACGCGCTGCTGCCGTCGTTCACGATCGCGCCGTCAGTCGGCGCCACACTCGTCGACTGGTTGAACGACACGCTCACTCGAAGGTAGACTCTGCGCGGTTTCGTACTCACGGGACGGCGCATGACAGGTTGGGTTCTCGAGAGTGGCGACGAGGCGCCAGTGGTGCTTCGTCTTTCCCCAGGCACCATCAAGACCGTCGGCCGGACTCCGCGCGCCGACTTCATCCTCGACGCCGCGCTCGTCTCGCGGCTGCACTGCCGCCTGACCGCGGACCGATCGGATCAATTGATCGTCGAGGATCTCGGCAGCACCAACGGCATCCTCGTCAACGGACGCAAGGTCGAGCGATCGATCCTGCGCGCGGGCGATCAGCTCACCGTCGGCCGCGTCGAGTTCATGGTCAGAGCCGACGCGTAAGCGTCAGCGTGTCGCCGGAGGGACGCCCGGCGTTTGACCGGCGTAGCTGCCGTCCATGAGCCGCAGCGCGACGCGGGCGGGCGCCCACAGCGCCGTCACCAGCACGATGCGGTTCTCCGGCGGCCCTGACAGATCCGACGTGCGTCGCGCCGGCGATTCGTAGCGGAACTGATACGCGGTGACGTTGCCGGAAGCGTCGAGCCACTGGCCGCGCCACTGGTGGACGAAGCGCGGCGGGAGGTTCGTCGCGTCCGCGAACTGCGTCCAGCCGGCCGAGTGGCTCGCGTCGAGCCGCCGGTTCAACCAGTCCTTCGCCAGCGGCGTCCACGTCGCGGCCGGAAGCACGTTCTCCACGCTCGCGATCAGCCTGGTCGCCGGGTACTGCTCGCTCACCTTGTACGCCGCGCGGACGCTGCCGTCGCTCGCCGTGGTCGTGACGACGTCGAACGCGTCCCTGGGGACGAGCAGCGTCGATGGCAATTCCGTCGTGCTCAGTCTTGCACGCGAGACGCGGCAGGCCCCCGCCATCACGAGCAGCACGACGACCAGAACCGGCCGAAGGGATGCGATCGCGCGTGGCATGGGAGTCGTCTCTCTTATCGACCGCAACCCCCTTGGAGCACAGCGACCGGATCAGCCGCCGCCGACATACGGATTTGTACGGCGCTCGATGCCAATAGTGGTATCGGGACCGTGGCCCGAATGCACCGGCGTGTCGTCCGGAAATGCGTAGAGCACCTGCCGGATCGAGCGAATCAGCGTCTCGTAGTCGCCGCCGGGCAAATCGGTGCGGCCGATCGATCCGGCGAACAGCGTGTCGCCGACGAACAACTCGCGAGCCGTCGATTGTTGGCGGCCGATCGCCAGGCAGACGCCGCCAGGACAATGTCCCGGCGTATGCAGGACATCGATCGTGTAGCGGCCGAACGTCAACGATGCCTGCGCCTCGTAGAACCTGTCGATCGGCGGCTGCGGCTCGACGTCGAGACCGAACATGCGGCCCTGGTCGGGCGCGCGCTGGTAAAGGAAGAGATCGTCGCGATGCAGCCAGACGTCGACGCCGAACGCCGCCTTGGCGCGGCCGACGCCGGTGACGTGATCGAGGTGCGCGTGGGTGAGCAGGATATGGCGAACGGCCAGGGTGTGCTCGCGGATCGCGTCGATCAGCAACTGGACTTCGTCGCCGGGATCGATCAACACCGCTTCGCGCGTCTCCTCGCACGCGACGACGAAGCCGTTCTTCATGAACGGAGGAACGGCAGCGACCAGAATCTGCACCGGATATCATTCTTTCATGGTCATCGCCGTGGTGGACGACCTGCTGTTCAGCTCGAAGATCCGGGCGATCGCCGATCAGGCGGGCCGGGACGTGACGTTCGTGCGGCAACCCGGCGGCGCCCTCGACGCCATCGTCCGCGGTCGGCCGGCGCTGGTGATCCTCGACCTCGATCGCGAGCCGCTCGATCCGATCGGGCTCGTCCGCGCCATCCGCGCCGATCCGGCGCTGCGGCCGGTCCGGCTGGCGGCGTTCGTCCGGCACACCAGCGCCGGCCTGATCAAGGAAGCGCGCGAAGCCGGCGTCGACGTCGTCCTCGCGCGATCGGCGTTCTTCCCCGCGCTCGCCGAGATGCTGGCCGAGGATCGGCCGGCGGCGCCGTGACGGCCTCCCGCCGCATTCCCGGCATCGGCGACGTGCACGAGGCCGCCAGGCGCCTCGCGAGTCACGTCGTTCGCACGCCGCTCGTGCACTCGCCGTATCTGTCGGAGCGCACCGGCGCGGACGTGTGGCTCAAGGTGGAGGCGCTCCAGATCACCGGATCGTTCAAGTTCCGCGGCGCGTTGAACGCGGTCATGCGGCTTCGTCAGCAGCGTCCCGATCTCTCGGCGATCCTCACTGCCTCGGCCGGCAATCACGGCCTCGCGCTCGCGACTGCGGCCTCGCGCGCCGGGCTGCGCACGCGGATCTATCTGCCCGCGACCGCGCCGCACGCCAAACGCGCCCGGCTCGCGTCGCTCGGCGCCGAGGTCCTCGATCGGCCGAGCTACGACGACGCCGAGAACGACGCCCGCGAAGAGGCCGCGCGCACCGGGGCGACGTTCGTGTCGCCGTACGACGACGAGGAGGTGATCGCCGGCGCGGGCACGGTCGGTCTCGAGATGCTCGAGGATCGTCCCGAGCTCGACACGATCGTCGTGCCCGTCGGCGGCGGCGGCCTCATCGCTGGCATCGGCGTCGCTGCGCGATCGCATCGCGCGTCAGTGGCGGTTCACGGCGCCGAAGCCGGAGCGTCGCCGGTGTTCACGTCAGCGCTCGCCGCCGGCCGTCCGGTCGTCGTCGAGGTGCGGGAGACGTTGGCAGATGGGCTCGCCGGCAACATGGATCCGGCGTCACGAACGTTCGGCATGGTTCAGACGCTGGTCGCTTCGGTGACCGCGGTCGACGAAGCGGCGATCGCGGCGGCGATGTCGTCCCTGGTCTATCGCGACCGCCTGGTCGTCGAAGGGGCCGGCGCGGTGGGAGTGGCCGCGCTTCTGAACGGCCTCGACATGCGCGGCCGGCGGGTGGGCGTGGTGCTGTCGGGTAGGAACGTGGATGAGGCGCGACTGCGGACCGTGCTCGGCTCGGCAGGCGCGGCTTGACTGTCGAGTTGCGCTAGCCCTTCTTCGGCTTCGACGGCCTGATCTCGACCTTGCTTGCGAGGCTCCTCGCCGGGTGACGCATGACGTCGACGATGGCCAGCGCGACGTCCTCCGCGGACAGCTTCCAGTCGTCGTCCGTGGTGACGCTGTGGCCCGAGAACCCGGTGGCGACCGAGCCGGGCATCACGACGGTGACGCGGATGTTGTCGTCGCGCACTTCCTGCATCAGCGCTTCGCTGAAGGCGATCAGGCCGGCCTTCGACGCGCAGTAGGCGGCGGCGCGCGGGAAGTAGTTCCTGCCGGCGAGGCTGGCGACGTTGACGATCCAGCCGCCGCCGACCCGCTTCATCGCCGGAATCGCGGCGCGCGTGCAGTAGAAGACGCCGGTCAAGTTGGTGTCGATGACGCGGCTCCAGTCAGCGTCGCTCATCGCCCCGACTTCCTCGAAGACGCCGACGCCGGCGTTGTTGATGAGCGCGTCGAGCCCGCCGAAGCGGCGCTCGACGTCGGCGACCAGGCGATCGACCGCCGGCCGATCGCGCACGTCGACGACGGCGGCGGCGATGCGATCCTTCGATGACACTTCGGCGGCGAGCGTCGCCACGGCGTTGTCGAGCCGGCTTTGATCGCGACCGGTGATGAAGACCTGACCGCCCTCGCGCAGCAACGCCCGGGCGACGGCCAATCCGATTCCTCTGCTTCCGCCGGTGACAATCGCCCGCACTGACCACCCCCCTCGCCGATACCTGACGTGACCGTCGTGACCCGCCGTCACCTAGAATACGTGTCTCATGTCGAGGATCGCCATCGTTGGTGCCGGTCCGATCGGCGGTGCGATCGCGCACGCGCTGGCGGAGCGCGAGCGTGTGCGCGAGGTGCGGCTGATCGACGATCGCGCCAGCGTCGCGGCGGGCAAGGCGCTCGACATCCGTCAGACCGGACCCATCGATAGCTTCGACACGCGACTCGACGGCAGCGGCGACGCGCTCGGCGCGAGCGGCGCGTCGGTGATCGTCATCGCCGATCGCTTCGAGGGCGGCGAGTGGCAGGGCGACGAGGGACTGGCGCTCGTGCGCAAGCTCGTGCGCGCCGGTACGGTGGCGCCGATCGTGTTTGCCGGGCCGGCGCAGACGTGGCTGATGGAGAAGACGGCGGCCGAGCTTGGCGTCGCCGTCGATCGGCTCGTCGGCACCGCGGCGTCGGCGCTGCCGGGCGCGGTGCGCGGGCTGGTCGCGCTGGAATTGAACGCGTCGGCCGTCGACGTCGCGGTCGCCGTCGCCGGCCGGCCGCCGGCGTTCGTGATTGGCTGGTCGGCGGCCACCGCCGCCGGCTCGCTCGTCGCCGACCGCGTCCCGGCGCACCGGCTGCTCGCGATCTCCGACGCGCTGCGCAAACTCTGGCCGCCCGGTCCGCAGGCGATCGCCGCCGCCACCGCGCCGATCGTCGAAGCGCTGGCGAACGGCTCGCGGCGTCAACTACAGGCGACCGCGATCCTCGACGGCGAATGGAGCTCGCGCGGCCGCGCAGCGCTGTTGACGCTGGAGATCACGCGCGGCCGGATTGCGCGCTGCCTCACGCCATCGCTAAGCCCCCAAGAACGTACAGCCGTCG
>DASTCC010000354.1:0-42106 GCA_035711465.1 Vicinamibacterales bacterium | reverse complement strand
CCGATCTTCAGGATCGTCAGCGAATGCGCCGGGAACGTGTAGGTAACGGTGTTCCCGGTGACCGCGACGTCGGCGGTCGACGTCGCCGGACGCACCTTCTTGTCGTCGCCGTAGGTGTGCGTCGCTTTGAGATCGGGATGGTTCATCTGCCAGACCCTGACGGTGCCGGACGGCGTTCGATCCTGGATCGTGATCGCAGTGACGAGGTCCTTGTCCTTGCTGCGGTTGACGACGTTGACGAACACCTCGCGCGTCGTCGGGTTCCAGGTGCTCGAGACGTCGAGGTACATCGGCTCGACCGGCCGGTTCGGCAGCTTGTAGGTCGGGGCGCTGACGAAGGCGTCGACGGCGACGTTGTTGCGCTGACGGCCGTACTCGACGATGGGAAAGTAGATCGGCTGCAGGAACAGGCCGTCCCTGTTGGCCATGATCGGCGCGATGACGTTCACGAGCTGGGCGATGTTCGCCATCTTGACGATGTCGGCGCGGCGGAAGAACGAGTTGAAGAAGCCGCCCATCGCCACCGCGTCTTCGAAGGTGTAGATCTCCTCGAGCTTCTGGGCGTTGCCGGTGCGGTACCAGACGTTCCACTCGTCGTAGGCGATGTAGATCGGACGCGGGTTGGCGCCGGTCTGCACTTCCTTGATCTGCGCGGCCGTCGTCGCGATGTAGCGATCGACGTTCTGCTGCGCGGTGCCGAGATAGCGTTCGAAGTCGTTGGCGCTGTTGTTGATGTAGGTGTGCAGCGCGATGTAGTCGACCTGGTTGCGCAGCACCTGCAGCACGGTGCGGTTCCACGCCACCCAGTCGGCGCCGTAGTTGCTGGCGCCGTTGGCGATCAGCTTGATCGTCGGATCGACGGCGCGCATCGCCTTGCCGGCCTCGAGCGCCATCTTCGCGTAGTCCTCGGCGTTCTTGTGGCCCATCTGCCATGGGCCGTCGATCTCGTTGCCGAGCGCCCAGTACTTGACGCTCCACGGCGCTTCACGCCCGTTGCGGCGGCGTTCATCGGCCCAATGCGTCCGCTGCTTGCTGTTCGTGTACTCCACCCAGAAACGCGCGTCGTCGATCGTGCCCAGACCGAGATTGATGCAGATGTAGGGCTCGGCGCCGACGCGCTCGCTGTACCTGAGGAACTCGTCGGTGCCAAAGCGGTTGGACTCGAGATCGTTCCACGCCAGATCCAGCCGCGCCGGACGGCGATCCTTGGGCCCGATGCCGTCGAACCAGTTGTAGCTCGACGCGAAATTGCCGCCGGGCCAGCGCAGGATGGTGATGCCGAGATCCTTCACCGCCTGCATGACGTCGATGCGGAATCCGTCGGCGTCGGAGAGCGGACTGCCCTCTTCGTAGATGCCGCCGTAGATCATCCGCCCGAGGTGCTCGGTGAAGCTGCCGAAGAGCAGCGGATCGACCACGCCGATCTGCCGATCGACGTCGATCTTGATCCGCGCCGGGACGAGGGCTGGCGCCTGCGCCACGCCTGTCGCGCGAGGCGCGGCGGGCAGGCAGACGAGCAGCAGGGCTAAGGCAAGCGCCAGCAGAGTTCGCATGGCGGGATGATAAGGCTTGAAGGCCTGGGCTTGAAGGCTCGAGGTTCGAGCCGTGAAGCTCAGAACCGCAAGCCTCCAAGCCCCAACCCTCCGAGCCTCCTGATCATTCCTGCCGCAGCGCGACCACCGCGTCGGTGCGCGAGGCTCGGAGCGACGGCGGCAGCATCGCCGTCAGCGCCGCGACCAGCATCGCGACGAGCGCCAGCGCGTAGGCCCACGGATCGAACGGCGAGACCGCGAAGAGCAGCGACTCGAGCAGCCGGCCAACCACGACCGCCGCCCCGAGACCGAGGACGGCGCCGACGAGCGTCAGCCGCAGCCCTTCGCCGACGAGCAGGCGGCGGACGTCGGATGCCGTGGCGCCGAGCGCGATGCGGACGCCGACCTCCTGCACGCGCTCGGACGCGCCGTAACTCATCACGCTGTAGATGCCGATGCACGCGAGCGCCAGCGCGACCGCGCCGAGCGCGACGAAGAGCTGCGTCGAAGTCCGCCATGGACGCAGCGCGCGCGCCAGCCGATCGCTCACCACCTCGATGCTCGGGCGCGGCGTCGGCGGCAGCAGTGCCTTGATGCGGGCCACCAGCGCCGGCGCTGCCGCAGCGTCGACGCGGGCGAGCACGACCCTCGGCGCGTTCCACCCGGATTCGAGCGGCACGAAGAACCGCATCGGCGCTTTGTCGCCGGGCGCCTCCTTGAAATCGGCGACGACGCCGATCACGCGGGCGCAGGGCTTGCCATGGACCAGGACGCAGGCGCCCGGCGGCAGCGACGGCCCCCAGTAGTTGCGCGCCATCGACGCGTTGACGACGACGACCGGCTCCGCGCCGTCGGCGGGCGAGAACGTCCGGCCTTCGAGGACCGGCGTTCGCATCACCTGGAAGAACTCGGGACTGACCGCCATGGTCATCGGCGCATCGAGCTGCGAATCGGGCTGGTACGAACTGCCCGGCACCGACATGCTCGTCCGCGACTGCGCGCCGAACGGCGCGGACGAGGTGAGCGCCACCTCGCCGATCTGCTCGCCGGCGCGCAGCCGCTCGGCCAGCGCCCTCGCGTCGCGGCCGTCGCCGCGCAGGTTGACGGCGTCACCGACCGTCGCCATGACGAGGCCGCGCGAGTCGAAGCCCAGCTCGACCGCGTTGAGCTGAAGCAGACTGCGGACGAGCAGCCCCGACGCGGCGAGGAGCGCGAGCGACATCGCCGTCTGCGCGATCAGCAGACCGCTGCGGGTGCGGCGGGCGCGCCGGTTGCTCTGAAGCCGGCCCGCCTTCAGTGCGCTCACGACATCGGACGCGGTCGACTGCCAGGCCGGCACGAGGCCGGCGGCGACGCCCGCCGCGAGCGCGAGGACGGCCGTGAAGATTGAGGTGCGCGCGTCGAGCCACGCCGTCGTCCATCGCCCATCAGGAAAGATGAGACGCTGCAAGGCGTCGGACGTCCAGGCGCCGAAGAGCGCCGCGGCGCCCGCGCCGGCGGCGGCAAGGACGAGGCTCTCGACGAGGAGGAGACGCGCGATCCGCGCCCGGCTCGCGCCGACGGCCAGACGGGTCGCGATCTCGCGCTGCCGCCGCAAGCCGCGCGCGAGCAGCAGGTGCATCGCGTTGGCGCTGGCGATGACGAGCACGATCGCGGCGACGATCGTCAGCCGTCCGAGGATGCGCTGCGACTGTTGGTTCACCGCGGCGCCGCCGGCCGGCACGATCGGGATCAGCTCGGCCTGCCGTTCCGGCCGGGATTCCGAGGCATCGCGCGCCGCCAGCGCCGCGCCGACGCGCTCGGTCGCCGCCGGCGCGGCGCCGGGCGACGGCAGCCGGCCGATGACACGAAGACTCCGCAGATTGTCGAGGCGATACCAGGGAATCTCGACGCCGTTGACCTCCCCGCGTCCGAGCGCGGCGATGCCGAACGGTATCCAGACGTCGGTCGGATCGAGATCGATGCCCGTGAATCCCGGCGCGGTGATGCCGATGACCGCATAGGTCAGCGTCCCGATCGTCGCTGAGAGGTCGGCGAGCGGCCGCGATCCGAGCTCGCGCGTCCAGAACGCGTGCGACACGACACAGACAGCGCGCCCGGAGCCGGGCTCGCCCTCGGTTGCATCGAAGCCGCGGCCGGCGGCGATCCCCGTCCCGAGCATCGGAAAGAACGCGGCGTCGACGGCGCTGACCCAGGCCTCGCGCCCGTTCGGCAGCGGCATCGATCGCGGCGCGCTGCTCGCCGAGACCTGCGTGAACGCGGCCGCGCCGATGGCCGCGGCGGCATCGGGATACGAGAACACCGTCGCCCGCATCGGCTCGCTGCTGCCGAACTGCACCGTCGTTTCGAGCCGGCGCAGCTCGTGCGCGTCGGCGACGCCGGCGGGCGGCCGGAAGAGCACGCGATCGGCGACCCGGAAGACCGCGGTGTTGATCCCGAGACCGAGCGCGAACGTGGCGATCACGCCGAGCGCGAACGCCGGATGCTGGAGCAGGCTGCGACCGACGTAGCGCACGTCCTGCGCCACGCTCGAGAGCCGCTCGCGCAGATCGAGCCGGCGCCGCTCGTCGATCGCCAGCCGGTGCAGCGCGGCGCGGCCGGCGTCGAGATCGCCGAAGCGGCGCGCCGCCTCCTCGCGTGCCGCCTCGGGCGACATCCCCTGCGCGACGAGGTGATCGATGCGCGCCACCAGATGCGCTTCGATCTCCTCGTCGATCTCGCGGTGACGGTCGGGCGGCAGTCGCGTCATGGCTACTTGCCTCGCGAAGGCGACAGGAGCGAGGTCAGCGTCCTGGCGAACGACACCAGCCGCCGGCTTTCGTCGTCGAGATGCGACCGCCCAGCCGGCGTCAGGCGGTAGTACCGCGCCCGCCGGTTGTTCTCGGTGGTGCCCCATTCGCCCTGGATCAACCGGCGCGCCTCGAGCCGGTGCAGCGCCTGATAGAGCGCGCTGTCATCGAGATCGAGCGTGCCGTCCGAACCCTGTTCCAGCCAGAGGCTGATCTCGAACCCATGGAGCGGCTTGCTCGCGATCGAGCGAAGGATCAGCACGTCGAGCGTACCGCGCAGAATCGGCAGTTTGTCACGGCTCGCCATGGTCAGCGCACCTTGTATTTCTTGAGCATGGATCGAGCCTCGTCGGTGATGTATACGGTGTTTGCGCCGAAGCCGGCGACGCGGCTGCCGGCCGGGAACTCGAGACGATCGACGCGGCGGCCGCTGGCGTCGAAGACGTCGTAGATGGCCGTGGTCGCGCCAGCCGGCCGGGTGCGCAGCACCCACACGTGGGCATTCGGCGAGACGATCACGTCGGCGGGCGAAAACGGAGCCTTGGTGGCGGCAAAGGTCGGCTCGAGCCCCGACAGGCCGCCGCGGCCGGACGTGCTGCCGACACCGACGGCGGTGGCGCCGCCGGCACCACCGTATTTAGCCTTGTACTCGGCTTTGTCGGCGTCGGTCATCGGCAGCGTGTCGACCGCGATCGCCGGTCCCGTCGTGACCTTGCCATCGACGGCGACCCACTCGACGCGATACGGTTCGGCGCGCACGGCGGCGACGCGTCCGTCCGGCGCGACCCCGAAGCCGTCGGCCGGCGATCCGACCACCGCGCGCGAGAAGACCATGCCGTCGCCGCCGGGCACCGTCTTCGTGTCGGGCTGTCGAAGGTCGGTGACGACGGTGCGCTGTTGCTTCACCGGATCGAACCGAATCACCTGGGCCGGCGCCGGCGGCCCGCCCGTCAGCCGGGACTCGAGCCGCCCGGAACGCTCCGTGAAGTACGAATGGCCGCGGCCGTCGAGGCGCTGCAGGTCGACGCCGTCCGAGGAACTGGTCACGCCGGCGACGGCGATCGAATAGGTGCGGACGTACGCGCCGGTCGTCGAGAAGACGTGGACGCTGGTCTGCGCGCGATCGAGCACGAGAATCTCGCGTGCACCGCCGCCGTAGATGCCGCCAGGCCTGACGTACTGGCCGGGACCGACCCCCGCAGAGCCCACGACCGACGCCTGACCGGTCTTGGGATCGAGGACCGAGACCGCCGGACGTTTCTCGTCCGTCAGCAGCACACGGCCATCGGGCAGCTCGTACGCGCCGGTGATGTGGCCGAGCGCGCCTTCGACGCGAAGCGGCAGTTCCGCCGGCGCCCGCGGCGGCGGTTCGGCCCCCGACACCGGTAGCAACGCGATCACACCGAGCGCAACGACACGCATCGTCATAGTGAAGTCCCTCACCTGAGATTCTAAGGTGAGTTAGACGTGCGAGCCCCGCCGTTGGTTCGCCGGTTTTGCTGTCGAGACCGATCTCATTGCCTCGACACCGAGCAGCGGCGCCACGGCGCTATGGCAGAATGCGGGACCATGCCCGCCAGACGAATCCACGCCGCCGCCCTCGCGGCCCTTCTCTTCGCGGTCGCCGGCAGGACGATCATCGCCATCCAATCCGGACCCGGGCCGCTCGTGGTCGTTGGCGGCGGCGGCACCACCGACGACATCGTCAAGACGACGCTGACGATGGCCGGCGGATCGAACGCCGTCGTCGCGGTCCTGCCGCAGTCCTCCGCGGTCGCCAATGCCGGCGAGAGCTCGGTGAAGATGTGGCTCGACGCCGGCGCGAAGAGCGCGGCGATCGTGCGCTTCGAGCCGCGCGACGAGGCGGCGGCCGCGCTCGAGCGCGCGACGCTGATCTGGATGCCGGGCGGCGATCAGAATCGATTCATGAAAGCCATCGCCGGCACCGGTCTCGACGACGTGATTAGAGCGCGGCACCGCGCCGGCGCCGTCGTCGGCGGCACCAGCGCCGGCGCGGCCGTGCTGTCGGAGGCGATGATCACCGGCGACGCCGACCTGCAGTCGCTCACCGCGGGCAAGACGACGCTCGCCAAGGGTCTCGGCCTCTGGCCGGGCGTCATCGTCGATCAGCACTTTCTCAGAAGACAGCGCATCAACCGGCTGCTGAGCGCGGTGCTGGATCGTCCCGCGCTCGTCGGCATCGGCATCGACGAGGCGACGGCGGTCGTCGTGCGCGGCGAGGCGATCGAGGTGATCGGCCGCAGCGCCGTCGTGGTGATCGACCCGCGCGGCGCCGCGCCGGAGAAGATCGAGGCCGGCCAGGTCAGCGCCGGTCAGGGCTTGAAGCTGTCCGTGCTGCGCGCGGGCATGACTTACTCGCTGCAGCGATGAGGCCGCGGATGCCAATGAGCCGCCGTGTGGCGCTGTTCTGTCTATTGTTCGCAGTGGCAGCGACCGCGGCTGACGCGCAGTCGATCGCCGCGGATGGCGTGCCGCTCGACGCCGACGGACGGCCGCAGTATTCGACCTTCTCGTTGTGCGCGATCGATCCGGCGACGGGACAGTCCGGCGCCGCGGTCACGACGCGCGTGCCCTTCGTCGGCCGCGCCGTCCCGCACGTCCGTGCTGGCGTTGGCGCGGTGTGCACGCAGGCCTCGACGATGGTCGAGTTCGGTCCGCGCGGGCTGGACCTGATGGCGAAAGGCGTCGCACCCGCTGATGCGCTCTCGCAGCTGCTGGCGAGCGACGCGCAGCGCGAATCGCGCCAGGTCGGCCTGATCGACATGAGCGGCCGCACGGCCGCCCATACCGGCAAGCAGAACGGCAATTGGGCCGGCAGCACGCAGGGCGTGAACTACACGGTCCAGGCGAACATCATGGTCGGTCCCGAGGTGATCGAGGCGGTGGCCGCGAGCTTCGAAGCGACCGCGAACACCGGCTGGCCGCTGGCCGAGCGCATGATCCTCGCGATCGAAGCCGGTCAGGCCAAAGGCGGCGATCGGCGCTGGGGCAACCTGCAATCGGCGGCGATCAAGATCGCCGATCCGAAGAACCCCGGACGCGGCGGCGACTACATCGCGCTCGCGATCGAAGTCGGCGAGCACCCGGAACCGGTCGCCGAGATGAAGCGGATCTACTACACGACCGCGCGGCGTCCAGGGTATCGAAGCTTCTCGCGGATCGAAGGCGCCGACGTGCTCGAGCTGAAACGCTGGCTGCACGCGCTCGGCTACTGGCGGCCGGCGCTGCCGGCCTTTCCCGAGGGCAACGACCTGATGCTGTACGACGAGGAGGCCATTGCCGCCGTCGACCAGTTCCGCGCCGACAACGGACTCAACTACCAGGGCACGCCACGGGGACTCGTCGACGAGCGCTTTCTCGCCGCCGTGCGCGCGGCCTACATCAAGAAGCGCGGCGGACGCTGATGGCCGCCGTCATCGTCTCGAGAGGAGGGTTCTGCATGCGGCGCGTGATGACAAGCGCGATCGTGCTGGCGCTCGTCGCCGCGGCACGTCCTGCCGCCGGCCAGACGCCGGCGCCGGGCCAGCGCACCGGCCCGGAGCCGTTCGGCATCGCCGACAATTCGTTCCTGGTCGAAGAAGCGTTCAACCAGGAGCCCGGCATCTTTCAGAACATCGTCAACATCACGCGCCTCGCCGACAAGTGGGGGTTCGCCTTCACCCAGGAGTGGCCGGTCAGGAGCCAGGCGCATCAGTTCTCGTACACGATCTCGTTCCTCGACGGCATCGACAAGTTCGGCGCCGGCGACACGTTGATCAACTATCGGTATCAGGCATTGAGCGAAGGGCCGGGCCGGCCGGCATTCTCGCCGCGGGCCAGTCTGGTGCTGCCGACGGGCAACACCACCGAGCGGCGCGGCGAAGGATCGTACGGACTGCAAATCAACCTGCCGTTCAGTAAGCAGTTCAACGACACCTACCTGCACTGGAACGCCGGCTTCACCTGGCTGCCCGCGGCCGAACGGCCCGACTCGACGGCCGGTGAGGACGACGACGAAAACCTGCTCTCGCCGTTCGTGTCGCTGAGCGCGATCTACCGGCTGCGGCCGATGTTCCATCTCATGCTCGAGCAGGTCGTGCTCTTCGGCGAGTCGCTCGCCGACGTCTCGGGGACGACGCGGGACACCGCGTACACGCTATCCCCAGGTTTTCGCGCCGGCTGGAACGTCGGCGACAAGCAGATCGTCGGGGGTTTCGCGGTGCCCGTGACCTGGGTCGACGGGTCGTCCGACGTCGGCGTGTTCCTGTACTTCTCCTACGAGCTGCCGTTCCGCAAATAGCCCGCCGCAGGCGGGTTCGTAATACGATCCGATCATGCACACACGATGGATCGGACTCGGCATGACGCTGGCGCTCTCGACGATGACCGCGCTCGGCGTCGCGGCAGTGCAGGAGCAGGGCGTAGATCCCCGGCCGCCGAACGGCAAGGGCCAGACGCCTGCGTTCCCGGAACAGACGCGCGCGCCCGAGCGCAAGGCGGGCGTGGCGTTCGATGTGGTGACGGTGGCGAGCGGACTTGCGAAGCCGTGGGGCCTCGCCTTCCTTCCCGACGGGCGCATGCTCGTCACCGAACTGCGCGGCGGGATCCGCCTCGTCAGGCCGGACGGCACCGTGTCGCCACGCATCGAAGGCACGCCGCCCACCGACGCGCGGAGCCAGGGCGGCATGCTCGACGTCGAGATCGATCCAGGCTTCGCGTCGAACCGCACGATCTACTGGAGCTTCTCCGAACCGCAGGCCGACGGCACGAACAACACCGCCGTCGCGAAGGGCGTGCTCGTCGACGGCGAGACGCCGCGGCTCGATCAGGTGACGACGATCTATCACCAGGTGCCGTCATGGAATTCGCGCATGCACTACGGCAGCCGCCTGGTGTTCGGGCGTGACGGCACGCTGTTCGTGACCCAGGGCGATCGATCGGTCGTGTCCGGCCGCATGCAGGCGCAGAACCTCGACAGCGGCCTCGGCAAGATCGTCCGCATCAACAAGGACGGCTCGATCCCGAAAGACAACCCGTTCGTCGGACGTGCCGGCGCGCGCCCGGAGATCTGGTCGATCGGCCATCGCAACGTCCAATCGGCGACGCTGCATCCGGCGACCGGCGAGTTGTGGGAAGTCGAGCACGGCACGCGCGGCGGCGACGAGATCAACATCGCCCGCAAAGGCCAGGACTACGGGTGGCCGACGATCGCGTACGGCATCGAGTACCAGGGCGGGCCGATCACCGGCGGCATCACCGCAAAGGAGGGCATGGAACAGCCGCTGTACTACTGGGATCCGGTGATTGCGCCGAGCGGCATGGCGTTCTACACCGCGGACCTCTTCCCGGCATGGAAAGGCAGCCTGTTCATCGGCGGCCTCGGCAGCACCTGCCTGGTCAGGCTCGACATCAAGGGCGAGCGTGTCACCGGCGAGGAGCGGCTGCTGCGCGATCTCAAGGAGCGGATTCGCGACGTCGTGCAGGGCCCCGACGGCGCCCTCTACCTGCTGACCGACAACGACGCCGGCCGGCTGCTGAAGCTCGTGCCGGCCAGCAAATGATCCGGCGAGGTTAACAACCTGTGAAATGTCGGTGACCTGGCAGGCGGGCCCTAACTTTTCGCGCTCGCCTGCGTCTACTCCTTTGGAACACAGGAGTAGACCCAATGCTTCGCAGGCTTTCGTTCATCGAGTGGAGTTTTTCGAACACGTCGGAGACGGCGGTGGCAGTTTTGCTCGTCGCCGCACTGCTCGTCGCCGCGATCGGTTGACCGCCGCTCGTCGCGCGCCGGCCCTGCTCCGATTTTCCCAGGAGCGCACCCCTGCAGCCGGCCGCGGACACGCCAAGCGTTCCCGGCTCCCCTTCGCGTGACTACAGCGGCTTGACCTTCAGCACGCCGGCGTTGATCAACGCCCCGGTGAAGTCGAAGACGTGCCGGGCTTCCTCGATGCCCTCGCTCGAGATCCGGTACTGACCGGCGCCGGAGAACTCGAGGCGCGTGCCCGCTTTGACGTCGCCGAAGAACGCGCCTTGCGCAGTGTCGCGAAAGCGCCAGAAGAACGCCACCCGATCGCCGTCGATCACCGGTCTGTCCCAGGTGAACTCGAGGTCTGGGAACGCGGTGAGCCAGTACGCGTACACCTGGCGGATGGCCGCGCGGCCGCTGACCTTGCCGGCGGCCGGACTCTCGAACGTCCCGTGCTCGCTGTGACCGGCTGCGAGCCGATCGGCATCGCGTGCGTCGAAGGCGGCGCGGTGCCTCGCGAGCCAGGTTTCGACCTCGGCGCGATTCATGGCGGTGTCACGCCATCCTAATACCGCGTCGTATGCCGACGCCAGCC
Organism: Vicinamibacterales bacterium; assembly: GCA_035711465.1. Classification (GTDB taxonomy): domain Bacteria; phylum Acidobacteriota; class Vicinamibacteria; order Vicinamibacterales; family SCN-69-37; genus DASTCC01. Next base: position 31,444 of record DASTCC010000354.1, on the reverse strand, counting down.
GCGCGCGTTATGCTGCGGAATGGTCGTCCGCCTCACTGCCGAACGCGCCCCCGAGATCATCGACGTCTTCTGCGACGCCTTTCGCGCGTATCCGGTGATGACGCACATCTCCGGCCCGTTCGACGGCCTCGGCGACGCGCGGCTCCGCGAGCTGATCGCCCTGTTCGTGATGACCCGCGTCCATCGCGACGAGCCGCTCTTCGGCGTCGCCGGCGATGACGGCCGGCTGATCGCCGCCGCGACGATGACGCTGCCTGGCGAGCGCGAGATGCCCGAGGCGGTGCACGCGCACCGTGCCCGCACCTGGGCGGCGCTCGGCGATGCGGCGCGCGAGAAGCACGCGGCCTACGCAAACGCCGCCGGCGCGCTGGCGGTCACAGCGCCGCACCATCACCTCAACATGATCGGCGTGCGGCACGAGTTCATGGGACGCGGGCACGCGCGCGCGCTGCTCGACGCGGTGCATGCGCTCGCGGCCGCGGACCCTGAATCAGCGGGCGTCTCGCTCAGCACCGAGTTGCCGCAGAACGTCGCGCGCTATCAGCACTTCGGCTATGCCGTCGTCGGTCACACGAAGGTGACGCCGGAGCTGGAAACGTGGAGTATGTTCCGGCCGACCGCGATCAGCGCTTGAGCTCGATCTCGATCGCCTCGGGGGTGCTCGGCAGATTGACGACCCCCATCGTGTACCCCGCTTTCACGACAAAAAGGGCCGCCGTCGGCGTCACGTCCTCGAGTCCGCAGAGCAGGAAGCGGCCTTCCGGGTCGGAGATCGTGTCGGCAAGCACCAGTCCGTCTCCACCCAGGCCGTCGACGACGATCGCCGCGCCGCTCACGCCTCGTCGTCCGGTGGGCGTTGCCTCGAACACGAACCCCTCGACCGTGCCGCGCACGAAGCCGAACGTCCGCAGTTGTGGCAGCGCGGATTCGCGGACGAGGTGCACGTCGATCGCATACGACGTGGCGCCGCCGGCGAGGCGCAGCGTCACCAGACACGGTTGCAGGAAATCGCCGGTGCGCGCCAACAAGCGCACGGCGCGAGTGTCGAGCGGCGCCGTGATCGTGAACGCGCCGTTCGCGCCAGCCTGGTGCCGGCCGCCGGTGCCGGCACCAGAGTCGCGTTCGAACCACGGCCAGACTTCCGCGCTCTTCGGCGATCCGGAGCCCGGCCCCTCGTGGCCGATCACCGTGCCGGTGATCTGGATGCCGGAGGGTTGCGGCGTCGGACCAGGACTCGGCCGGATTGGGAGACCGCCGGAATCGTCGCTCGAGCAGCCAGCGAGGACGATCGCCCCGGCGAACGCCAAGCAGCGGAGGGCGCGCATGCGGCTCCTCGTCATCGGTTGTCGGTGTGAGCGGACTATAGCACGCCCACCTCGACCGTGCTGGTGTCGGCAGGAGCCGTACGGGTTCTTCGGAACCGCGGTCACCACCCGGCACGACGGCCGCTACGCGACAGGCTGGTCGACGACGCGTCCGTCGAAGAGATAGATGTGTCGGCGGGCCAGCGCGATGTAACGGGGATCGTGCGTCGCCAGACACACCGTCGAACCGCTGGCGTGGAGCTCGCAGAGCATCTGCATCACCGCCTCGCCGCTGGCCGAGTCGAGGTTGCCGGTCGGCTCGTCGGCCAGCACGATCGGCGGCTGGCCGGCAATCGCGCGGGCGATGGCCACGAGCTGCTGATGACCGCCCGACAGCGAGCCGGGACGGTGCTTGCCGCGCGCGGCAATGCCGACGCGCTCGAGCGCGGCCTCGACCCGCGCGCGCCGTTCCGCGGCGTTCGTGCCGCGCAGCGTCAGCGGGTACTCGACGTTTTCGTACACGGTGAGATCGCCGATCAGATTGAAGCTCTGGAAGATCAGCCCGATGTCGACGTTGCGCAGCCGCGCCCGTTCGCCCGGCGAGATTCGATCCATCCGCCGTCCGGTCAGCCAGTAGTGCCCCGACGTCGGCGTGTCGAGCAGCGCGAGAATCGCCAGGAATGTCGACTTGCCGCAGCCGGATGGCCCCGAGACCGAGATGAACTCGCCGCGATGGATGTCGACCGTGACGTCACGCAGCGCCACCGCCGGCTCGTCGGCATCGCCTTCGAAGAGCTTGGTCACGCCTTCCAGGCGGATGAGCGGCAGGCCGGACGCTTCCGCGGCCGGGGCCTCCGTCTTGCTACGACGCCACCACGACATCGACGGCCTCCCTGATCCGCCGTCCGCCGGCGGAGCGTCGCGACATAGGACGTAGGAAGCCGCGGGAATGTTGGCTGGCGACGGACGCCGGCAAAGTAGGGCGCCCGACTTTGCCCGTTGTTTTCGGCCTCAGCGGCCCCGACACTGGTCGCCGACATGACGCGCACGCTTCGATTCGCCCTGGCCGCGGCGATTGCGACCACAGTTTCCGCGCAGCTCGGATGCGGGCAGCCGTCCACGATGTTGCCGTCGCCCTCGGCCGGACGGGTCGAGATACCGACCTTCACGCTCCGCGGCCGCGTCACGGACGTCGATGCGATGTCGGTCGGGGGCGCGACGGTGACGCTTCAGTCGGGGCGAATGGCGACGACCGCCGCCGACGGCACCTTCGATTTCGGCGAGACGGTCGGCATCGAGCGCGTCCGCGCCTGGAAGACCGGCTTCCTCCCCGGCTACGGGTTTCCCGCGCCGAGCGCGGGCGAGGCCTTTCTGACGATCGCGCTCGAGCCCGGCGAACGGTTGTCGCCGCCGACGGCCATCCACTCCGCGATCGATCTGGCCGTCGATCGGCCCTGCGACCCCGAGTGGGACGCACGGGCTCCGTGCCGGCGATACGTGATTGCGACGGACGTCGACATCGACCTGACGGCCGAGCTCAGCTGGATCGGCCCGGCGGACCTCGTCGAGCTGATGCTCTACTCCACCGACACGGACGACCGGCAGCCCGCACAGCCGACCGGCGCGCCGGGGAATACGGTCTCGCTCACGGCGAGACTGCGCGCCGGGCAGGTGTTCGAGCTGCGGGTGCTGGCCTATTACGACTGTGACGGGTTCGATCTGCGCGTCACTTCGAGCCGACCCGCCAATTGACCATCAGCGTGAACGGCGTCTGCCGCGAGTCGGCGACCGGCCGGAGAGTGACGATACGTCCGTCCCTGGCGACGTCGTAGTGGTTGCGCGCCTCGGCCCAGAGGCCGTCCGTGCCGATGTCGAACAGGGGCGTCCCGACGTGGCGCTCGAGTGCGGCGGCGGTTCGGAGCGCGACCTCGACGATCGTGCCATCGGGACGGATGTAGTACAGCGTTCGACCGTCGGGATGCCACCTCGGATCGGCGCCGCCCGTGTCGGAGACTCGCCAGGTCCCGGCGCTTCCGGCAAAGCCTCGCACGTAGATTTCGTAGCGGCCCGATTCGTCGGACGCGTAGGCCACCGACCGTCCATCGGGTGAGACCCGTGCCTGCACCTCGTTGGCTGGCGTCGCCAGCCATGGAGTCAGCGCGCGCGTCGATCGCGACCACAGCAGCACGTCGGCCTTGGTCGTCGGCCGGAGCGCCGTCAGCAGCAACGTCTGCCCGTCGGGCGTCCAGTTCTCCGCCGTCGCCAACGGCGCGAGGTCGCACAGCCCCTCGGCGATCGCGCCAGGCAGCGGCGACGCCTCGAGGAAGCGGACGTGGCCGTTCCCGATCGCGCCGAAGACGATGCGATCGCCGCGCCGGCTCCAGATCGGGGAGACCTCGAGGCCTGCTCCGGCAGTGAGCCGCGTCCCCGTGCCGGTCGCGACGTCGAGACGCCAGGGGTACATCGGCCCGTCGTCGGAGTCGAATCGCGACAGCAGAATGGACCGGCCATCCGGCGAAATCGTCGGACTGCTGTAGCCGGCGGCGTCGCCGATGGCTCCGGTCTGCCGGCCGCGCCGATCGAGCCAGACGACGCGGCGGCGGCTGCTCTCGGGCGCACGCAGCGCGAGCACGCCGGTTCGCGACATCGAGAACTCGGCCTTGTGATCGTCGCTCTCGCGCACGGCGACATGGATCGCCAGCGTCCGCAGCGGACCGGTCATGGTCAACGTCTCGAGATCGAGGTGCTGGGCGACGAGTTCCCGCGCGACATAGATGAGGTCGCCGCTGGTCGAGTAGCTCGCGCTCGAATAGGCGGCAACCAGCCGACGCGTCTCGGCCGAGTCGAGATCGCCGACGTAGATCCCATGGCGATCACGTCGCGGATCGTAGTCGAGGAAGAGGAAGCGATGGCCGTCGGGCAGGAACTCGGGCCAGGCATGCCCGGCACGATACCTGTCGTCGATCGCGGTTGCCTGCGTGACCAGGCCGCCGCTGGCCGGCACCTGCGAGAGCGGCCGCCCGCGATCGGGGCCAAACAGGATCATGCCTCGAGCGCTCCACGTGCCGCCGCGCGGCACCGGCGCATCCGCCAGGTCCGCGATCTCTCGGGTGTCGATCGCGATCGTCTTGAGACGCCCATCGGCGAAGAATCCAAGGCGCTGCCCGTCAGGCGACCAGAACGGATAGCTGGCGCCCGCCGTGCCGGCGAGCGGCTCGGCCACGGTCGAATCGAGACGCCGGATCCACAGCCGATCGACGTCGCCGGCGCGTCCGGAAGCGTATGCCAGCCGACGTCCATCTGGCGAAATCGCCAGCGATGCCACGCCGCCATCGGCTGGCGCCGGAATCGCCAGAGACATCGGCGCCGCATCGGCAGTCGCGTCGGGCGGCGCGACGTCCGCGCCGATGATGAGCCATGCCGCGATCGCGGCGAGCACGCCGCCGGCCAGCATCCACCTCGGCCACGTCGGGGCTCGCGCGCCGGCCGATGAGCCGCCGAGCGGAGGTGGTGGCTCCGTAGACGGCGAGACCGGCTCGCCGCGCTGGCGACACCAATCGTCGATTTCCTTCGTGAACGCGTACACCGATCCGAGCTTGTCGTGTCGATGCCGATGGACCGGCAGGCCCTCGCGCCTCTCCCATCGGCGCACCGTCGTTACATCGCGCTTCAGATACGCGGCGATCTCTTTCCAGGCGTCGAGACGGCGGCCGGGCTCATCGGATCGCGCGGCCTCGGCCATCAGGGGATCGGACATGAAGGCTCCGTCGGGTGTTTCGGACTCTACTCCTCGCTTCCGCCGTGTTCAACGACAGGTGTTGTCAGGCTGCATCTGGTCGCTCCCGGCTCGCGTGATCTGTTTCAACAGGCCATCATCGAGAGCGGCGCCGTGACGCTGCGCTGGCCGGACGGGACGGAGGCCGCGGCGCAAGGCGCCGCGTTCGCTGCCGCGCTCGGCTGCACGGAGGCCGCGTCAGCGCTCGGTTGTCTGCGCGGCAAGACACGGGATCAGGTCGCGGCGTTGCCGCTGTTCGCGCCCCAGGTCAGCGAGATCGCCGGGCGGACTGCGTGGCTGCCGAACGTCGACGGTCTCGAGATTCCTGCGCAGCCGCGCACGCTTTTCGAAGCCGGGCTCTTCGCCCAGGTGCCCTCGATCGTCGGCGTGACGCGCGACGAAGCGTACGGCTCGTTCGTGACGCGCAGCTTCCCCGGAGGCCTGACCGCCGCGCAATTCGACGCCGCGGTCGCCGCCGAGTTTCAGGGACTCGCAACCGCCGTTCTCGCGCTCTACCCGGCAACCCTGGAGGCGACGCCCCTCGAGAGTCTCGCGCGGCTGGTCACCGACGGGCAGTTCGTTTGCGAAGCGAAGCGACTGGCGCGATTGATCGACGACACCCGGACGCCGGCCTATCTCTACTCATATGACTACGTCATCGACGACCTCGCGCCGGGCCGCGCGATTCACGGCGTCGAGTCGAACATCCTGTTCGGCAACGACTACGTGCCGAACCTGTTCCCCAACCACCCGCTGGAGGCAGAGGACCTGGCGCTCCACTCCGCCATGGCCGGCTACTGGAGCCGCTTCATCGCGACCGGCAATCCGAGCGTCGACGACGATGCCGTGGTGCACTGGCAGCGCTTCCGTGCGCCGGAGGGACGCGGCGCCGACCGGTATCTGGTCCTCGACCGCGTCATCCGCTCCGACGAGCGGCTACGGGAAGTGCCCTGCGGCTTCTGGGATGGCCTGTCGCTGCGAAGCCTGCTCGGCACGCTCCCCGCCGCGCACCCTGATTAGTCCGCGTGCACCCGCCGCTCGAGCGCGATGCGGAGCCGGCGAAGGTGACGTGGATGAGCCCACGCGGCGATCTCCGGGCACGGTTTTCTGACACAATCGAAGCGTAATGACGACGATAGGCAAGTCGCTTTCGATCAAGGGTGAACTCCACGCCGGGGAAGACCTCACGCTCGAGGGCCACGTCGAGGGGCCGGTCTGGTGCGAAGAGGGCGCCGTGATCGTCCAGGCGTCGGCCGGCGTCGACGGCGACATCATCGCCCGCGACATCACCGTGTTCGGCCGCATCGCCGGCCAGCTCATCGCCACCGACGTCGTCGACGTCCGGGCCCATGCGGCCGTCAACGGCGACATCGTCTCGCGCCGCTTCATCCTCGATCCCGACGCCGAGTTCAACGGCCGCGCCGAGCCGCAGCATCTCGACGCCGCGCTCCGGGTCAGGAAGTACCGCCAGCAGCAACGCAACGGCGGCCTCGCCACCCCCTGACAGGCCGATCGCCTCGATCGGCGCGGATGACGCGCCGCACTTCATCGGCAACGTGCTGCGGGCGGGATAGCGCGGCGCGTGCTCGTTGATGAATGAGGCCGCGTCGAGACGGCCGCCGCGCGCGCGCAGCCAGTCGACGATCAGATCGCGCGCCAGCCGGCGATCGACGCGCGGCGTGCGCGCGGCCGGCACCGTCGCGAAGAGCGGCGTCGTCGCGAGATAGTCGGTCGTCGCCAGCGTCAGGGTCTCGGCATCGCCGATCGGCGCTCCTGACGCTCGCGTCAGCGCGACGTCGGCGCGGCCGCGGCTGCAGCGGGCGACCGCGCGAAAACCGGCGAGCCCGAGGATCTGCGCGCCGCCCTGCATCTGCCCCGCCAGCACCTGCTTCAACTGCGCGCCCGTGATCGGAAACGTCACGAGCAGATTGTCGAAGGGGAAGACCTCGTAGATCCGGCCGAACGTCACCGGACCGGCCGGCAGCTCCGCGCGTAGGCCGCCATCGGTGTTGTTGATCGCGATCTGCGCGCCATCTGCGCCGGCGAGGAGGGCGTCGGCGACGAGATTGCCGAGCGGCGATTCGATCTCGCCGCGCGTCGGGAAGGCGGTATCGGCGATCACCTCCAGCGGGCGCGCTTTGATCTCGGCCACGCGCTCCGCGGCGCCGGCGACGATGGCCGCGACGCGTGCGTCGCGCTCCACGACGGCGCCTTCGTAACGCTCACGAATCTCGGCCGCGGCGCCGGTGGCTGGCACGCATTGCCCGTCGGGCCGCGCATACGCACAGATGTTCTCCGGCGGATGAATCGTTCGCGTCGTCGGGCGGCGCGTCGCGGGATCAATGGCCAGGTCGACACGACCGAACGCGCGCCCGCGGGCAAACGACTCGATCACGGCGACACCGTTGATCTCGTTCGCCATCGGCGCGTGCGTGTGCCCCGCGACGATGACGTCGACGAGGCCGGACGGCAGCGCGCGTGCGACCTGCACGATCTCGTCGTTGGCGCCGCAGGTGTCGGCTGCCTCGGCGCCGGTGTATCGCTGGCAACGGCCGCCGGCGTGGGCGAGCACGACCACGACCGTCGCGCCGGCGGCGCGAAGCCCCCTGGCTTCACTCTCGACCGTCGGCGCCAGCGCCCGGATGGTCAGACCGCGGAGGTTCGCGGCAATCGTGTCTTCGAGCGTCTCCACCGTCGTCACGCCGATGAGCCCGACGCGAACGCCGGCGACGTCGATCGACGTCGACGGTCTGACGTTCTGCCAGTCGACCGGCCGCGCCGACTCGATCTCGACGATGTTGGCGGCGAGAAACGGGAAGCGCGCCGCCGCCGCGCGCTGGCGGAGCGCGCCGCGCGGGTCGTCGCCGGGCTCCGTCGGCGTCGCGTGCTCGCCGGCCGGCCCGTAGTCGAACTCGTGGTTGCCGATCGTGACCGCCTGATAGCCGAGCGCGCCGTAGGCCTCGACCATCACGGCGCCTTCCGAGAGGTTCGACTCGAGCGTTCCCTGCCACATGTCACCGGCGTCGACGAGCAGCACGCCGCCCCGGTCGCGCGCGCGCGCTGCCCGCAGGTTTTTGAGATATCCGCCGAACAGCGCCAGGCCACCCTGGCCGTCGCCATCGAGCATCGCGCCGTGGACGTCGTTCGTGCCGACGATCGACAGAATGATCGGCGACGTCGGCGGCGGCGCGCCGCATGCGGCCGCGATCGTCATCGCAAAAAGCAGGAACCGCGCGGAGGGCCGGGACATGGCCGTGCATTGTAGCCGCGCGCCGACGCACCGATCGATCCGGCGATGACGGGTGTGTGACATATTTCGACAGCCATGAGAGGCTCGCCGAGGGCGGCGCTGACGCCACGCAGGCTCATCGTCACCGCCGCGTTGATCTCGTCCCTGGCGGCGAACGGGCAGTCCGCGTCGACATCCGGCCAGCGCGGCGTCGCCGCGCCGCGAACGGTCGTGGTCAGGACGACGGCAGCGTTTCACGCCGCCTTGTCGGCGGCCGGACCGGGCACGACGATCGCGATTGCGCCCGGCGTCTACGCCGGCGGCGCCTACCGCGCGGGCCTTGCCGGGACCGCGGCCGCGCCGATCGTGATTCGCGCGCTGGACGCGGCCAGCCCGCCCGTGTTCGAGGGCGGTCCAACCGGTCTGCAGCTCTCGGATGCGCGCTACGTGACGTTGTCCGACCTGACCTTCCGCGGCGCCCGGGACAACGGGATCAACATCGACGACGGCGAGACGTTCGCGACGCCGTCGGCACACATCCGCATCAGCCGCGTCAGCGTCTTCGATCTCCCCGAAGGCAACCACGACGGGATCAAGCTCTCGGGGGTCACCGACTTCGTCATCGAGGACTCGCGCATCGAACGCTGGGGCGCCGGCGGATCGGCCGTGGACATGATCGGCTGCCACCGCGGCGTGATCCGCGGCAGCGTGTTCCGGCACAGGCCCGGGATCGAATTCGGCAACGGCATCGAGGCCAAGGGCGGCAGCAGCGCGATCACGATCAGCGGCAACACGTTCGAGCACGCGTCGTCGCGCGCGGTGCAGATTGGCGGCAGCACCGGCCGGCAGTTCTTCCGGCCCCAGCCGCCGGCCGCGGCCGAAGCGCGCGATGTGATCGTCGAGGACAACGTCATCATCGGCAGCGAAGCGGCCGTGGCGTTCGTCGGCTCGGACGGCGGCGCGGTACGCTTCAACACCATTTATCTGCCGACGAAATGGCCGATCCGGATCCTGCAGGAACAGGCCGGGCCGGGCGTCACGGCCTGCCGCAACGGCACGTTCAGAGACAACATCGTCTACTGGCGCGGCGATCAGATGATCAACGTCGGCGACGGCACCCACGCGGCCAGCTTCACGTTCGCGCACAACTGGTGGTTCCGCGCCGACGATCCGGGCCGCAGCCGGCTGTCGCTGCCGTCGGCGGAGCGCGACGGCGTCTACGGCGCCGATCCGCAATTCATCGCGCCGCCGCGAAACCTGCGGACGCGGGAGAACATCGCGTTCGGCGTGCGCGCGCCGCGCGCGCCGCGCGTCGGCCGGTTGACTCCCGATCACCGGGCGTCTAGGCTGGTCGCACTTTTCGGCGACGCGCGACCAGCGGCGCGTCCGGAATCAGGAGCACGATGGCGGGGTCGCGGTCTCTGTTCAGACTGAAGCCGGTCGACGCGCTCGTCCGCGAATCCGAAGGCGGCGAGCACGGCCTCAAACGGGTCCTCGGGGCCGGCGATCTCGTGATGCTCGCGATCGGCGCCGTCATCGGCGCCGGCATCTTCTCGTCGATCGGCACGGCGGCGGCCGGCGAAGTGCTGCCGTCGGGCGAGGTCGTGCGCTACGGCGCCGGCCCGGCGCTCGTGCTCTCGTTCGTGCTGCTCGGCGCGGTCTGCGCGCTGGCCGGCCTCTGCTACGCGGAGCTGGCGGCGATGATTCCGCAGGCCGGCAGCGCCTACGCCTACTCGTACGCGACGCTCGGCGAGTTCATCGCCTGGATCATCGGCTGGGATCTGATCCTCGAGTACGCGATCGGCAACATCGCGGTGGCGATCGCCTGGAGCGGCTATTTCACCTCGCTGCTCTCCGGCTTCGGCATCACCCTGCCCGACTACCTGACCCACGGCTACCGGACGGCGCTGCTCAGCTCGAATCCGGAGATCCACGCGCTGCTCGAGACGGCGCCGCGCATCGCCGGCATCCCGATCCTCCTCAACATCCCGGCGGCGCTGATCGTGCTGGCGATCACGGCATTGCTCTACATCGGCGTCCGCGAGAGCGCCCGCGCCAACAACGCGATGGTCGTGGTCAAGCTGCTGGTGCTCGGCTTCTTCGTCGTCCTCGGCGCGACGCACATCAACATGGACAACTTCACGCCGTTCGCGCCGAACGGCTGGCGCGGCATCCACGAGGGCGCGGCGATCGTGTTCTTCGCCTACATCGGCTTCGACGCGATCTCGACCGCCGCCGAGGAGACGAAGAACCCGCAGCGCAACATGCCGATCGGCATCCTCGGCGGCCTCGCGATTTGCACCGTCATCTACGTCATCGTCGGCATCGTCGCCACCGGGCTGGTGCCGTACCAACAGCTGCGCGCCGCTGACCCGCTGGCGCGGGCGCTCGAGGTGGCGGGGTTGCCCATCGCCGGATGGTTCGTCGCCTTCGGCGCCGTCATCTCGCTCACCGCCGTGCTGCTCGTCTTCCAGTACGGCCAGCCGCGCATCTTCTTCGCGATGGCGCGCGACGGCCTGCTCCCGGCGTGGGCGTCGAAGATCCATCCGAAGTACCGGACGCCGCACATCACCACCGTCGTCACCGGCATCGTCGTCGCGCTCGGCAGTCTGGTGGCGGACGAGAACGAAATCTACGATCTGACGAACATCGGCACGCTGTCGGCGTTCGCGATCGTCTGTATCGGCGTCCTGGTGCTGCGTTACCGCGATCCGGGCCGCGAGCGGCCGTTCCGCGTGCCGTTCCTGTGGGCGGTGTCGCTGGCGGGCGCGGGCGCGTGCCTTTATGTGATGAAGGGCCTGCCGACGCAGGCCTGGGAACGGTTCGGCATCTGGCTGCTCATCGGCATCGCGATCTACTTCTTCTACGGGTACAGGCGGAGCAGGTTGGGCGGACGCTGAGGCTTGAAGGCTTGAGGCTCCACGCCTTCAAGCCCCAAGCCTCCAAGCCTCACTTCAACGTCCCCTCCAACTCCAGATACACGCGCCGAATCGCGGTCGCGCCCTGGCTGCCGCGCAACGACCAGGACTCGAGGTCGCCGAACTTCGCCTCTTTCGCGGCGGCGTCGGCCGAGAGCCCGGCGGCGCGCAAGCGCCTGGCTTCGCCGATGACGGTGACCAGCGCCTGACGGAATGTCTCGAGCTCTTCCTTCAGGATTGCCGGCGTCTCGACGAACCCGTGCCCCGGAACGTAGACGTCGGCGCCGAGCTTCTGCGCGCGTTCGATCGTCGCCACCCATTCGGACGGATATGCCGATCGCATCGCCGGGAAGATGCGATTCAGATATGCCTCGCTCATGAACAGAATCTTCTCGTCCGGCAGATAGACGCTGAGATCGCCGCCCGTGTGGGCGCGGCCGAGAAACAGCACATGGATCTCACGTCCACCGAGCGCGATCGTCGTCCGGTCGCTCACCACCTCGACCTTGCCGGGCAGCGCCGCGACCGGGCCCGGCGCGTTCGATCGTCCCCCGCCGTCGAGCGTCGCCTTCGACGCCGGATGGACGTAGGTCGTGATCGCGGTCGGAAACACCGAGTTGCCGGCGGTGTGATCGCCGTGATCGGATCCGATGACGAGGTGCGTGATCGGCCGATCGGTGACCTTCGCGATCGCCTCGATCATCTTCGTGGTCTCGGCGACGCTGCCCTGCCCGTCGGCCACCAGCACGCCGGCCGGCGTCACGACGAACAAGCTTACGGTCGTGAACCGCTCGGGGCCGGCCGAACGCAGCGCTTCGTACGAGTACACGCCCTCGGCGAGTTTCTGCACGCGCGGAAAGTCCGCCTCGGTGTAGCCGCGCTTAACGGGATCGCCGGTGCGGACGATTTGCGCAGCACTCTGAGCAAAGTGCGCCACGACCGCACGCGCCGCGATTGGCGACACAAGGAGGGACAGCACACCGACGCATAGCAGGGTTCGAGCAGACATAAGCGACTCCGGTCCGGGGATTCTACCGGAGCGGCGGGACGACCGCCGAGCGCATTCAGGCGGCGCGCCGCGTGGCTACCACCAGCTGACGATGCCGAGTACAAGTATCGCGACGCCGAGGGCCGCCAGCAGCCGACCGTGCGTCGGCTCGAACCATTCGGCGAGCGGATAGAGCGCCGCACGTACCGGCCGCGGTTCCCGGGCCACCGCGTAGCCCAGCAGGATCCACCAGAAGCCGAGCGGCATCAGCGGCACGCGCCGCCCGCTGCCACCGATGAGAATCGGGAACATGACGACGGCGCCGATGAGCAGCGCGGAGGCCGCAACGACCGGCGCCGCGGCCAGCCAGCGCGGCGGACCGGTGAGGTCCGTGCGCCGGACGAGCATGCCGCGCCCGATGACGTAGCAGAGAGCGAGCAGCGGCAGACCAATCGTGCCGAACGAGTTGAGCGCGATCGCCGTCAACACGGCAAGCAGGACCGGTCCGCCCCAGTCGCCCGAGAGCCGCTGGTACCACAACGTCGTCGATCGACGGACCCAGTCGCGAAAGCTCGTGGTGGACGAAGTGGACGATGGCGCGTCGACCGCGTCCCACTGCGCGGGACTGCCAAGACCGTCGAGCACGCGGTCGAGCGCGCCGACGGTGATCGGCTCGCCGCTCGCGCCAAGCTCGGCCTGGACGTGCGCCTGAATGTCCTGCAGCACGTCATCGGCATCGACGCCTGGATTGCCGGCAACCGCCAGCCGAACGCGACCCTTGTACGACTCGAACCGTGCGGAAGCCTCGGGCGTCCAGTTCATCGCACACCTGCCTGACGCAGCGCGTCGAGGCTATTGACGAGACGCTGCCAGTCGGCGTTCATCTGCTCCAGCTGCTTCCGGCCCGCCGCGGTCATCTCGTAGTACTTCCGCGCCGGGCCGTCGGGCGATTCCTCGATGGTCGTCCGCAGCAGCCCCTCGGATTTCAGCCGGCTGAGGATCGGATAGACGGTGCCCTCGCTCATCACCAGCCCATCGTGCTGCCTGAGACGGCGGACGATGTCGTAGCCGTACAGGCGATCGCCATCGATCGCGTTGAGCACCGCGAGCTCGAGGGCGCCCTTGCGCAACTGAGTGAGCCACGTCACACGCTCACTATATCGTATTGCAAGGTAGACCGCAATGCTTGCTAGGCGGCGCTGCGGGCGGCGCCTGTAGCCCGCCGCCCGCAGCCCGCAGCCAGCAGCCGGCAGGCTGCTAACATCGGCGCGGCTTCATGAGTCGTCTGGATCGGATCGTCGCCCTTCGGACGGGCGAGGGCGTGACTGCCGCCCTGATGTTCGCCTACTCCTTCCTGGCGATGACGTCGTACAACATCCTCAAGCCGATCACGCGATCGAAGTTCATCGACCATCTCGGCTCGGATAACCTGCCGTACGTGCAGCTGGCAGCCGGGGTCTGCATCGGCCTGCTGATACACGTCTACATTCAGGCGATCACGCGGCTGCCGCGCCGCTGGGTGATCCCGATCACGCAGACGACGCTCGCCGCGATCCTGCTGGCATTCTGGCCGCTCTTCGGGAGCGACGACACCTGGGTGTCGGTGGCGTTCTACGTCTTCGGGCTGATGCTCGGGCTGCTGCTGATCAGCCAGTTCTGGACGCTCGCCAACGACATCTACGATCCGCGTCAAGCGCGCCGCATCTTCGGCTTCATCGGCGCCGGCGCGAGCCTCGGCGGCGCCACCGGCGCGGCGATCACGACGTTCCTGGTCGAGCGCGTCGGCATCGGCAACCTGCTGCCGGTAAGCGCGACGATCCTGCTGATGTGCGTCGCCGTCGCGATCCTGGTGATCCGGCGGCAGCCGCCGTCGAGCGCGTTTGCGCTCGCCATCGAAGAGCACGGCGTCGGCGCCACCGAAGCGGTCCAGCTGCTGCGCCAGTCGCGGCACCTGCAGGTGATTGCGCTCGTCATCGCCTTTGCCGCGATCGGCGCGGTCTTCGTCGAGCAGCAGCTCAACATGGCCGCCGACGCCAACCGCCAATCGGCCGAGGAAATCGCCAAGTTCCTCGCCCAGATCACCGTCTACCTGTCGCTGTTCGGCTTCGTCGTGCAGATCGGGCTGACCAGCCGCATCCACCGATCGTTCGGGCTGGTGTTCGCGCTGTTGCTCCTCCCGGTCACGCTCGGCGGCACCGCGGCGGTGATCCTGCTCTCCGGCGCCCTCTGGGCGCCAGGCGCCGCGCGCGTGCTCGACTCGTCGCTCCGCTACACCATCGACAAGACGACGCGCGAGGTGCTGTTCCTGCCGCTGCCCGGCGACATCAAGTACCGCGCCAAGCCGTTCATCGACGTCACCGTCGATCGCTTTGCCAAAGCGGTGGGCGCGGTGGTGCTGCTGGCGCTGATCAAACCGTGGGGCCTGGGGCTCGATTGGAAGCAAATCAGCTACGCGAGCCTGATCGTCATGGTCGGCTGGATCTGGTTTGCGCTGGTCGCGCGGCGCGAGTACCTGCGCTCGTTCCGGCGCAGCCTCGAGGCGCACGACCTGACGCCGTTCGACGTCCGCTTCGAGGTCGGCGACGCCGCCACGCTCGACGTCCTCGTCGATCACCTGTCGCGGCCCGACGAGGGCACGGTGCTCTACGCGATCGACATGCTCGAGACGCTCGGCAAGCGCAATCGGATCTCTTCGCTGCTGCTGCATCACGGCTCGCCGCGCGTGCGCGCCCGCGTCCTCAATGTGCTCGCCGCCGACGCGACGTCGACGGCGCCGTGGCTGCCGGCCGCGCAGAAGCTGCTCGGCGATCCCGATGCCGACGTGCGCGCCGCCGCGGTCCGCGCCCTGGTCGCGGCCGCCGGCCAGGACGAAGGCGCGAGCCGGATGCGGCGGTTCCTCGCCGACCCCGAGCCGCGCGTCGCGGTGTCGGCGGCCGCCGAGCTCGCCGATTCCGGACGCGACGCCGACGTCGCCGCCGCCGAGCGCACGCTGTCACGCTTCGCCGCCGACACCCGGCACGCCAACGCCGCGGCACGGCGCGACGTCGCCGCGGCGCTGGCGCGGGTCCAGAATCCGGCGTTCGGCTCGATGCTGATCCCGCTCATCCACGACCCGGACGTCGACGTCGCGCGCGAAGCGATCGCCAGCGCCCGCGCCATCGGCGTCAGCGACGCGCTGTTCGTGCCGGCGCTGGTCTCGCTGCTCGGTCACCGCGAGCTCAAGCGCGAGGCCCGCGAGGCGCTGATCGGCTACGGCACGTCGATCGTCGAGGCGCTCGATCACTTCCTGCACGATCCGCACGAGCCCATCTGGGTCCGGCGTCACATCCCGGCGACGCTGGCGCGGATGCCGTCGCAGCGCGCCATGGACGTGCTCGTCGGCGCGCTCGGCGATCCCGACGGCTTCCTCCGCTTCAAGATCATCACCGCCATCGAGACGATGCGGCGCTCGAATCCGGAGCTGACGCTGCCGGCCGAGGCGATCGAAGCGCGGCTGATCAGGGAAACCGGCGGCTACTACACCTACCTGACGCTGCGCTTCAACCTCGTCACCGCCGGGCACACGGCGCGGCAATCGCTCTTCCTGCGCGCCCTCGACGAGAAGCTGGAGCGGGCGCTCGATCGCATCTACCGTCTGCTCGGCCTGCTCCACTCGCCGACCGACGTGCTCGCCGCCCGCGTCGCCGTCGAGAGCGCCGACGTCAACACCCGCGCGCGCGGGCTCGAGTATCTCGACAACGTGCTGCAGGGGACCGTCCGCAAGCGGGTGATGCCGATCCTCGAAGACACGCTGATGGCCGACAAGGTGACGCACGCCAACAGCCTGCTGAAGTCGCGTCCCCGCGACGTGACCGACACCGTCGCGCAGCTCATCCACGAGCACGACCCGGTCGTCGCCGCCGCGGCCGTCCACTTCGCCGTCGTCGCCCGCGTGCCCGGCCTCGACGACGACTTCGATTACCTCCTCAGTCACCGCACCACCGATCCGATCGTCCGCGAGGCGGCGGCCTGGGCGCGGCACTCGCGTCAGCCGGCCGCCGCGGACGCCGAGATGCCGCTGACGATCGTCGATCTGGCGAGCCGGCTCCAGGACGTCTCCGTGTTCCGGCGCGTCTCGGTGGACGAGCTCTTCCGCATCGCCGGCGCCGGCCGTCAGGTGCGCCACCCGCGCGGCCAGCATCTCTCGCGCGCCGGCGTCGTGCCCGACGAGGTGCTGTTCCTGATCGACGGCTACGGCCGGCTGACCGGCGATGCCGCGCACGCGGCGACCGTCGCCTCGCCAGCGGTCCTCAACATCGCCGAGCTGCTCGAGGAGCGCCCGCTGCGCTTTGGCCTCGATGCCGAGACCGCGGTCGTCACGCTATCGCTCGGCGGGCCGATGTTCCTGACGATGCTGGCCGACAACACCGCGACCGCCCAGGGCCTGTTCCAGATGCTGCTGGCCAACCGGAACGTCGAGCTCGACTGGCACGAAGTGAACGAGCCGCCGGCGCCGCGCGACGGGGACCCCCTCGACGCCGTCGAGAAGACGCTGCACCTGCGGCAGATTCCGATTTTCACGCATGCGTCGGTGGCGCAGCTCCAGGAACTGACGGCCGTCGCCCGGGAGGTGCCGATAACGACGGGCGACGTGCTTCTCGGCGACAGACGCGAGCCGGCGATCTATCATCTGCTCTCGGGTCAGATCACGATTGAACGCCCGGGCCGCCCGCCGGTCGTCGCCGGGCCGGGCGCCACCGTGGGCGCGGCCGAAGCGCTCACGAACGCGACCGGCGGACGCTGCATCCGGGTGACCGCGGCGGGCCGGGCGCTGCGACTGACGCACGACGACTTGTTCGACGTGCTCGGCGATCACGGCGAGCTGCTGCAGGGCGTCTTCGGCGTCGTCCTCAGCAGGCATGAAACGGACTTGACGTACTGAACGCTTCCCAGGAGATGGCCATGACCGTTCTGAAACGTGCCGGCGCCGCAGTCGTGATCGCCCTCGCCGCGTGGTCGACGCTCGCGGCGCAGGAGACGGTCGCCGATTACCAGGGGCCCAAGCCCGAGGAATACCTCGCCAAGGCGAAGATCAAGGCGATCCGGGATCTCGGCCAGGGCGTGACGCTGCCGAAGAAGGTCACGCTCGAACGCGACGGGGTCGAGCACTTCGCCGTCTTCAAGTCGATCGACGAGACCAAGGCCGGCGTCACCCGCATGGGCGACGGCTCGATGGAAGTGGACTTTCAGGACAGCTGGCAGCTCGAGATCGCCGCCTACGAGATCGACAAGATGATCGGCCTCGGCATGGTCCCGGCGACTGTCGAGCGCCGGCTCAACAACAACGTCGGCTCGCTGCAGTGGTGGGTCGAGAGCGAGATGCAGGAAGCCGAACGCGTCGAGAAGCGGATCCAGCCGCCCGACATCGAAGCGTGGAATCAGGTCACCTACAAGGTGCGGCTGTTCGACCAGCTCATCGCCAACGTCGATCGACACCTCAAGAACCTGCTGGTGACCAAGAACTTCGATCTCCGGCTGATCGATCACTCCCGCTCGTTCCGCGGCAACCGCGAGCTGAAGGATTCCGACAGCCTGAAGCGGTTCTCGCGCTCGCTTCTCGCAGGCATCAAGAAACTGAACCAGCCCGACCTCAAGAAGCGCGTCGGCCGCTACCTCACCTCAGGCCAGATCGAGCGGCTCCTGCAGCGCCGCGACGCGATCCTGGCGCTGGCGGCGAAACGGGTCGCCGAGATCGGCGAGGCGGCGGCCCTGTACGACTAAGAACGCCTCTCGACGCTCGATTACACCCACGTCTGACGTTAACCGTGAAGGCCGTGAAGGCGAGTGCTTCTTCACGTCCTTCACTGTCGAAATGCGCTCTAAGTTCTGAGTTCGAAGTTCTGAGTTCTCGAGACACTTCGTCGGGACCTCGGGAACCCGGAACCAGGAGCGGGAGCGCTTGTCGTACGACTTCTTTACTTGACAGTTATCGGTTCCCGCTTCCCGATATAGATCGCCGTCATCGTCCCGTCCTTGATCTCGAGGGCCGACGGCTGTCCGTTCGGGAAGAACGTCCCGTCCAGCATGCCGGTGTCGATCGCAATGACTTTGCCGTCGAAGTGCGGCGTGATGCGGCGCGTCTCGGTGACGGTGTGACCAACGACGATCGCGGTGGCGTCGATGGCTTTGAGCACGCCCTCGACTTCGGCCGGACCGATGGATCCGTCGACGAGGCCGCGGTACCAGAGCGGGCCGTCCGGACTGGTGATCAGCAACTGCTCGGGTGAGGCGGGCGGCTCGGTCGCCTCCAGTTCCTTGCGCGCCGCGGCGACCATCGCGTCACAGCCGCGCGCGGCGACCACCGGGCTGATGCCGCCGTGGAGGAAGAGCACGCCGTTGATGCGCGCCATCACGTCGTGCTCGCGGAGCCACTTGCCGTAGGCGCCGGCCGGCAGGAACGCGCGCTGCATCTCGACGCGGCCGAGCGGCACGTCCTTCATGAACTGGGCGCGGTATTCGCGATCGTCGAACGGCTTGCCGGCCGCCGTGGCCTCGTTCTTCGCGCGCTCGGAGACCGTGGCGTACAGCCGATCGCGCAGGTCCGACGACTGCGAGTCGCGGAACGCCGCGTACTCGCGGTCGCTGACGTAGCGCAGGTCGCCAATCAGGCGCATCACCTCGTGGTTGCCGAGGAGGAAGATCACCCGCCCGCCGGCTCGCGCCGCGTCGTTCTCCAGCTGCCGAACGAGGTCGAGGATCTTGCGCGAATCGTCGCCGCGGTCCACCGCGTCCCCGGTCTGGACCATCACACTTTTTCCACCCGCCCACCGGCGCCGCTGGTCGATCAGGCCGGCTTCCCGAAGGATCGAGACGTAGGTGTCGAAGGCGCCATGGGCGTCGCCCACGGCCACCACCCGTTCGGTGGTCGCGATATTGCAGATAGAGGCCGGGGCGGCGTTCTGAGGTCCTGAGGCGGCGCCGACGGAGGCACCGACGACGGCCGCCAGGAACAGACACGAGAGGCCAGACGCGCCGGAAATACGCAGGGACCTGATCATTTCCCCGTATTGTACCGGCCTTTCACAGACGGAATCCTGCACTCATGATTACAGAATCGGCAACGCCGACCGTCCGCGTCCCGACCGAGCAGCTCATCGACTCGATGCTCGAGGGACGCCAGCACGTGAGCGATCTGATCTTCTCGCCCGGCCGGCCGCCTCAAATCGAAGCCAAAGGCGTGCTCGTGCCGCTACCGTTCCCCGGCCTCGAGGTGCTGACGCCGGAACAGACGACGCAGATCGCGCAGGATCTGATTGGCCCGAACAAGTCGGCCCACCAGCAGATCACCCGCGACGGGTCGGCGGACCTCTCTTATGCGCTGCCCGGCGTTGCACGGTTTCGCGTCAACGTGTTCCGCCAGCGATCGACCTACGCCATCGTGATGCGGGTGATTCCCTCGACGATCCCGACGCTCACCGACCTCGGTCTGCCGGCGACGCTCTCCGACATCTGCAACATGCGCAACGGCATCGTCCTCGTGACCGGCCCGACCGGATCGGGCAAGTCGTCGACGCTGGCGGCGCTGATCGACCAGATGAACAACGAGCGCGCCATTCACATCGTCACCATCGAAGACCCGATCGAGTTCCTGCACCAGCACAAGAAGGCGACGATTCACCAGCGCGAGCTGCACACCGACACGCCGACGTTCAGCCTGGCGCTGCGCGCGGCGCTGCGACAGGCGCCGAAGGTCATCCTCGTCGGCGAGATGCGCGACCGCGAGACCATCGAGATCGCGGTCGAGGCGTCGGAGACTGGCCACCTGGTGATGTCGACGCTGCACACCATCGACGCGTCGAAGACGGTCGAGCGCATCGTCGGCGCGTTCCCGCTCGGCGACCAGCATGCGATCCGGACGCGGTTCTCGAAAGCGTTTCAGTACATCGTCTCGCAGCGTCTGCTGCCCCGGAAGGACGGCAAGGGCCGCATCGCGGTGCTCGAGGTGCTCAAAGCGACGCTGCGCACGCGCGAGTACGTGGAGAAGGGCGAACAGGACGGCAAGACGCTGCTCGACGCCATGCGCGACGGCGCGATGGACGGCATGCAGCACTTCGACGGCGAGATCGAACGGCTGATCCGCGCCGACGTGCTCGACCTCGATGCCGGCCTGAGCTACGCGACCAATCCGAGCAACCTGCGGCTCGAGCTGTCGGATCTGATTGAGGAGCGCCGGGCGGCGGCGGGACAGCCGGTGTTTACGCGATAAAGCGTACCCATCGGTAATCGGGTAATCGGGCGATCGGGCAATCGCCGATCGGGCAATCGGAGGATCGAGAATCTATCTTTCAATCGAATCGGGAGTAGCGTTGACGCCGTGCTATCGATTCGCCGATGAGATTGCCAGATAGATTCACCGATTCCTCAGATTCCCCGATCGGCGATTCCCCGATCGCCCGATTACCCGATTACCGATAACCGTTACCGCTTCGCCTTCCTGGCCGCCAGCAGCCTGTCGAACTCCTCCTGATTGAGATACGTCACGTCCACCCAGGCGTGCGCCATCTCGTCGACCGTGCGATCGCCCCAGCCGACCCATTGGCGCGGATCGGGGTTGTTCGGGTTGTCGGCGGTGTTGTCGTGCCACGCGGTGAAGATCAGCACCGTGCCCTTCGGCAACAGCGGGGCGGCGTTGTCGGCGTAGACGTAGTTCACGTGCCAGTTCCACTGGAAGTTGTTGACGACGCTGAGCACTTCGCGGCGGCCGTCCGGGTAGAGCGCTTCCATCGACATCGCCTTGCCGCGCATGTGCATGTGCGGCTGGAAATTCTCGAGGCGGGCCGGCGCCTGCATCACGTAGAAGTTCTGCGTCATCGTCTTCTGGCCCGGCGGGATGTCGAGATCCGATCCAGGCGCGACGTTGAACATCCGCAGCACCGTGCGCCGGGCGGGCACGGTGCCCTTCGGGTAGAAGTAGACGGCCAGCTCCACCTGGTTATCCTTGATTTCTTTGCCGATCGCGAACATGTGGATCTCCCAGCGGATCTTCGAGCCGGGCAGCATCAGCTTGCCGGAGTCCTCGGGAAAGATCTCGCCGACCTTGCCGACGGCCCATTCCATGAACAGGCCGGCGCTCATCTGGTGATCGTGGGCGCTCTCGGCGAGGCCGGTGACGCCGCCCTCCTCGCGCTGCTCGAGCGTGGTGAGCACGTGGTGCACGGTGCGGCGGCCGTCGGTGCCGACCGGCCGGATCTCGATCGCGCGCACCCAGCGCTCTTCGGTCAACCCGGTTTCGATCACCGGCCGGAACCACTTGTCCTGCGTGCGCGCCGCCAGCGTGTACGGCGGCGATTTCAGCACCAGGTCGGGTTGACCGAAGACGTCGGCGAGCTGCCAGCGATTCGGATCGGTCTTCGGCAGCGGCGGCGGCATGTCGGCGGGATTGCCCATCGGCGTGCCCGCGTCGACCCACGAGACGATGGTGTCGATCTGATCGTCGGTGAGCCCGCGATCGTTCTTGAACTCGCGGATGCCGACGTTGCGGTCGATATGCCAGGGCGGCATCACCCGCGCCGACACCTTGGTCTTGATGCGTCGCGCGTACTTCACCGCGTCTTCGTAGCTGAGCAGCGCCATGGGCGCGATCGAGTCGGGCTGGTGGCAGACCTGGCACTTCTGCTGAATGATCGGCGCGACGTCTTTGGCGTAGGTCGGCCCCGGCTTCGCCGCCTGCGCGCCGCTGCCCTGCGGCCGCGCCGCAACGACCGCGATGCCCGAGATCACGAGTGCGGACGTCGTCCCGCACAGCAGCCACGAGAGCTTCCGTCGAGTCATGACACGCCTCCCGGCGTCGATCGCATCGATCCGTCGCTATTTGACGCGCACTTTCAGAAACGCATTGGTCCAGCAGCACTGCGCGTGCCCGGCGCCGGCCACGCCCGATGCATCGTTGGCGCGCACGCGGACGATGTAGTCGCCGCTCCGCGCGAAGGTCACGCTGGTTGTCGCCGACCCGCCGGTCGTGGGCACGCGCGCCGTCGGCGGCGTGAACGTGAACGCGCCCGCCGGATCGGGACCCTGGTGGACGAAGAACGTCAGCGTCACCGGAGTGTTGCCGCGCCCGCTCGACGCCACGCTCGTCGCCGACTTGCCGTCGTCTTCCGCCCAGACCGTGATGCTGACCGGCTCGCCGGCTTTCGCGTCGATCGGCCCGCTCGTGCCGCCGAGCGGCCCGCGCGCCGGCTCGCCCTTCTCCTCGAAGCGCACCGACGGCGGCGTGTTGCCCGATCCTGCCTCGCCCTCGAGCGCGTCGATCTGCCAGTTCTTGTGGAGCGTGCCGGGAATCGCGTAGCTGTGACCGCGGTTGCGCAGCGTCCAGGTCACGGCCTTCTCGCCGAAGTCGGCCGGCACCTTCACCGCGAACACACCCCAGTGGCGGCCCGGCTGAAAGTAAGTCGGCTGCCCCTGGACGTCGCCGACGTCAACGTGGTTGTCCGGACCCAGCGCAACGACGACGCGTTCCTGTGTGTTGCGGTTGTAGTAGCCGAAGGAGAGGCTGTAGGTCCCGTCAGGATTGGGATACCAGCCCTCGTACGCAGGCGTCACCGAATCGCCCGACCGCGAATTGGGCGCCAGCGGCAGCTGCCCCGCCGGCCTCGCCGCCGCAACGAGCACCAATCCAAGCACGCCGCCAAGAACGGCCGACCGCCGTATCCGCATGGGATGCCTCGCCCGAGTATTGCGGGTGTTGCGCGCAGGGTAGCACGGCTGGCGGCGGTCTGCGGGCGGCGGACTGCGGGCGGCGGGCCGCGGGCTGCGGGCTGCGGGCTGCAGCCGGCAGCCAGCAGCGCGGAGGCGCTGTTAACTCAAACGGCGCCTTCCCGTAACACGCATGGAGGCCCCGCGTGGAAGGATTCTTCTTCGTCTGTGTTTTGCTCGGGATTCCGGCGATTCTTGGTTGGATGTACAAGACGAACCTGGCGCATCAGCGCTACATGAAGGTGCTGCAGCTCAAGGCCGAGATGAACGCGCGGCTTCTCGACAAGATTGGGAACGAACCGGGCGTCCTGGACGTCCTGAAAGGCGAGGGCCAGGCGAAGATGTTCGACGTGACCCTGCCGGAGGCCGGGCGGGTGCCCGCGGCCTACACACGGATGTTGACCGCCGCCCAGATTGGCATCGTGCTGCTCTCGGCGGGGTTGGGCTTCCTGTATATTCGCCAGTTCATGGTCGGCAACGGTGACCAGGAGGCGATGCTCGTGTTCGGGACCATGGGCGTTTCGCTCGGCGTCGGCGCGCTGCTTTCGTCGGCAGCCGCGTTCGTCGCCGCCAAGGCGTGGCAGCAGAACGGTCAGGAAGCGTGAACCCGCTCGCTGCTGCTCCCAGTGTCGTGGAAGCACTCGTCGCGGAACGGGTCGGCCGGCTGCCGATGAACGAGCCGGCGTTCCTCGAGTTCTACGCGAGGACCTCCGGTCCCGTCAGCCGCTACCTGCGCCGTCTGACCCGTGACGCCGGCGTCGCCGACGACCTGCTCCAGGATGCCTACCTGCGCCTGCTCACCGCGGCGAACGTGCCGGCCGACGACGAGCATCGGAAGAACTATCTGTTCAAGATCGCCACGAACCTCGCTCGCGATCACTTCCGCCGCGAGCGTCGTTTCGTCGCGCACGATCCAGCCGACGACCACCGCGTGTCGGCAGACGATCCTGGCGCCGCAATGGATCGGGCCGACGATGTCTGGACCGTGCTCGGCCGCGTAACGCCGCGCGATCGCGAGCTGCTGCTGCTCGCCTACGTCGAAGGGCTGTCGCACAAGGAGATCGCCGGCATCACCGGCCTGATGCGCGCGAGCCTGAAGCCTCTGCTCTTCCGGGCGCGCCGCCGCTTCGCGTCGGCGCTCGAGGCATGGCGCGCCGAGAACGGCCTGCCGTCGGAGCGCACGTCATGATTCGCCGCGGCTGCGCACACGAAGACGCGGTTCGACAGGCGTCGGTCACGGGACGGTGGACGCCAGTCCTGCAGTCGCACGCGGACCGCTGCCGCACGTGCGGTGAGGTCCGGACGATCGCCGCGGTGCTGGGCACGGCGCGGGTCGGTCCTCCGCCGCGCGCGAACGCACAGATGATCTGGCAGCGCGCGCGTCATGCTCGCCGCCTCCGCGCCGAAGAGGTCGCGTCGCGCATCATCACCATCGGCCAGCTGGTCTGCGGCATCGTCGGGCTCGTGCTGCTGGCGTATTGGGGCTGGCGGGCGGAGTTCTGGCCGACGATGCAGAGCGCGACCGTCGCGGCCACGTCCACGCTTCCCTGGCTCGCCGGCGCCGTCCTGCTCACCGCCGGCAGCATGCTGGCGATGTTCCGCTGGATGTCGCGCAGCAGCTCTTGACCGCAGCCGGGCGCGTCTGGCGTCGCCGATCGTCCGACGTGCGTCCGCTCGACCTTCCCGCCCTCGCGATCTTCGACATGATCGGCACGACCGTCGCGGGCTCCGATGCGGTCGGCGATCTGTTCGAGGCGACGCTGGCCCAATCTGGCGTCTCCGTCGAGCGCGCCGCGATCGCCGCGGTCCGCGGCCTCAACAAGCGCGACGCGTTTCGCTCGCTCGCCGCGGACACGACGCCGGATGCGGCCGACGTCGATCGCCTGAGCGCGGCGTGGCTGGCCTCGTTCCGCCGGACGCTCATCGATCGGTTCGCCGCGGCGCCCGCGCGCGAGATTCCCGGAACGACGGCGACCTTCGAATGGCTCCGCGCCCGCGGCGTCGTCATCGCGCTCTGCTCGGGCCTCGACCGCGAGATCGTGACCGATCTCGCCGCTCGACTCGGCTGGACGCCGGCCCTCGTGTCGCACGTCGTCAGCGGCGACGACGTCGAACGCGGCAGGCCGGCGCCGGACTTGATTCTCGAAGCGATGCGTCGGGCAGGCGTGAGCGATCGCACGCGGGTGCTCGTCGCCGGCGACACACCCGCGGATCTCGAAGCCGCGCACGCCGCCGGCATCGACGCGGCGGTCGGCGTCCTGTCAGGCGCCGGCACACGCGGGACGCTCGGCCGCCAGCCTCACGCGCTGATCCTCGAGAGCGTCGCCGCCCTGGTGGACGTCGTTCACTGAGTCGGCCGAGTTACGCGAATCGACGTCGTGCAGTCGTTGAAGCCGCCCTTGTCGCACGTGCCCGGCGAAAACACGAGGTTCTCGACGTCGGTCGTCACCGTCAGCTGCTGGCCGTCGAAGTCGTCATCGACATAGAGGATGGCGCGCCACCCCGGCGCGACCCGGATCGACGATGCGCAGTCGTCCCAGACTTCCGCGACATCGTCGCCGTCACCGTGCGCGCACGGGCCGTCGAAGTCTCTCAGGTTCCTGACGTCGCTCGTCAGGTGGGCCGAGCGGCCCATGAAGTTGGCATGCTCGTAGATCACGACGCCCTCGGTCAGATCCGTGGGCGCGGTGGGAAGCGTGTTGTCGTCACAACCGTAGGTGAGAGCCGCGAGAGCCATCGCAACCATCGCGATGGCGCCTCGGCGGCGGGGGCTCGTCATCGGCGTCTCCCGCAGGCAGGCACACCGATTGTGTCACCAGCGGCCGCTCAGCGCTCGGCGTTGAGACGGGTGACCAGCTCACCGGATAGATCGACGCGCGGGTCGGCGGCGAGGATGGTCACGCCGTTGGACTGGCCGTCCTGAAGGGTGAGGATCATCGTCAGGCCGCGCTCGGCGCGGAGCCTCTCGACGAGCGGCATCACGCGCTTCTGGAATCCCGCCAGCAGCGCCTGCTGCAGCTGCTCGACCTGTATGCGCGCTTCCTGCTGCGCGAACTGCGCCTCACGCTGGAGTCTGGCGAGATCGACGTTCCACGTCGTCATCGCCGTCTCCGATGCGATGCCCTGCTGCGTCTTGATCTTCTCCGAGAGGCCCTGGATCTCCTTCAGCCGCGCGTCCAGCTGCAGGCTCAGCCGATCGCTCAGCGTCTTGACCTGCACCAGCGCTTCCCTGCCGAGGTTGGACTCGTTGAACACCGCCTGCAGATTGACGTAGCCGAGCCTCGCGTCGGCTGGAAACGGAGCCGGCACGGCCACCTGCGGCGCGGGCGCCGGCGTGGCAACGGGCGCACCGGGCGGGACGACTTGCGCGTACGCCGGTGCAGCGGACAGCGACGCGCCAACGATCGCGGCGGCGAGGACGACTATCATCGGGCACCTCCGGTGCCGCTTTGGACGCCGGATTTCAGATTTCAGTTTTCAGCCGTCAGGGCTGGCGGCGGCGGAGGAAGAGCCAGGCGGCGACCAGCAGCAGCACCATCGCGCTGGCGGCGAGGGCCGTGAGCGTGACGACGGCGCGGCGGATGCGCTCGGGCGTTCGCGCGCCCGTCGGCTCCGGCGTCTGCAGCCAGCGATTGGCGGGCAGCCTCGAATCGATCGACGCGTTGCGCAGCCGCATCTTGGTTTCGCCGCTGATGTGGAGCGGCGGCAGGTCGCGCGGCACGGGATTGAAGGGCTGGGATGCCGAGGGCGGAGCGACGAATCGCTGCGCGTCCAGCGACGCAGCGGCGAGACTGACGACGATCGCGGCGATGGCGACGAAGCGACGGCGCCGGGCGACCATGGGGTAAGATCGCAGGTCTTTGGCCCCTTTGCAAATCACCCCGATGTTCACGCGCCGTTCTCGATCGCTGGTGTCCCGGGCATGACCGGAACGATGGGCATCGTGGCCCTCGGCTTCCTGCTCGGCATGCGGCACGCCACCGATCCCGATCACGTCGTCGCGGTGTCGACGATCGTCTCGCGTCACCGATCGATTCGCCAGGCCGGCCTCGTCGGCGCGGCGTGGGGACTGGGCCACACGCTCACCGTGTTCGTCGTCGGCGGCGCCATCGTCCTCTTCGGCTGGGTGATGCCGGCTCGGCTTGGGCTGGCGATGGAGTTCGCCGTCGCGGTGATGCTCGTGCTGCTTGGCATCGGCACGATCGCGGGACTGCGTCGGCAGCATCGCCACGAGCGCGGCACGCACTCGCATGCGGCCGACGACGCCGTGGCCTGGCTCGACCGCCGCTTCGACGGCGGCACGCTGTACATGCTCGTGCGTCCGCTCCTCGTCGGCGTCGTGCACGGGCTCGCCGGCTCGGCCGCGGTCGCGCTGCTGGTGATGTCGGCGATCGGCGACCCGGTCTGGGCACTCGTCTATCTCGGTGTCTTCGGCCTCGGCACGATCCTTGGCATGATGCTGATCACGGCGTTGATTGCGGTGCCGTTCGCGATGACGACGGGCCGCGTGCCGGTGCTCTCGCGCGCGCTCCACGCCGGCGCCGGCGTCGCGAGCGTGCTGTTCGGCCTCGTCCTCGCCTATCAGATCGGATTCGTCAACGGTCTCTTCGGCCCGGCGGCGATCTGGGATTCCCGCTGAGCGTTCACCGCGAGGATCGGGATGGTGATGCGCAGCACGGTGCCGGCGCCGCGCGCGCTCTCGATGTCGACCTTGCCGCCGATCTTCGCGACGTTCGTCCTGACGACATCCATGCCGACGCCGCGGCCCGACAGGTGTGACACCTTCTTGACCGTCGAGAAGCCAGGAAGGAACACGAGCCGCGCCGCGTCTCGATCGCTCAACCCGGCGGCCTGACTCGCCGAAAGCACGCCGCGCTCGACGGCCCTCGCCCGCACACGCGCGAGATCGACGCCGGCCCCGTCGTCCGCGATCTCGATCCGGATGCAGCCAGGTTCGCGCACCGCGCGGAGACGAATGACCCCTTCGGCCGACTTACCCAGGGCGCGTCGCTCGGAGGGCGTCTCGATCCCGTGGCCGACCGAATTGCGCACGGCGTGGGTCAGGGGATCTTTGATCGCGTCGACGATCGTCCTGTCGAGGTCGACGTGCTCCCCGTCCATCTCGACCCGTACCAACTTGCCGCATTGCGCCGCGAGGTCGCGGGCCATGCGCGGGACCTTGCCCCAGACGTGCCCGATCGGCTGCATCCGCGTCTTCATGACGCTTTCCTGCAGGCCGGACGTGACCCGGTCGAGACGGACCGCGGCGCTGGCGAAGTCGCCGCCGGGCCGGGTCGCCGTGAGCTCGAGCATCCGATCGCGGACGAGCGCGAGCTCCCCGACCAGATTCATCAGCTCGTCGAGAACGCCGACGTCGATGCGCAGCGACGAATCCGGGAGGCCCGCGCGGCGCTCGTCGTGGCTGCGCCGATCCTCGCCGGAGCGCGGGTCCTCGACCGCTTCGATGGTGAGCTCAGCCGCTGCCGGTGCCGGCGCGCCGGCTGGACGCCGGCGGCCTGCGTTCAACCGCTCGAGCTCGGCGACGAGGCGTGAGGGATTCTCGGCCCCCTCTTCGCCAGTGGCCTCGACCGCAGCGAGGATCCGTCGAATCGCGTCGACCATCGCCAGCAGCGCGGTCGTCATCTCCGCGTCGAGCGTCAGGCGGCCGTCGCGCAGGTGCGAGAGCAGACTCTCGCCGGCGTGACTCACCGACTCGAGCTTGCTCAGGGCGAGGAAGCCGCAGGTGCCTTTGATGGTGTGGATGGTTCGGAACGCGGAGCTCAGTCGTTCGCGATCGTGCGCGTTCCGTTCGAGGGCGACGAAGTCCTGATCGAGCCTGTCGAGGCTCTCGTGGCACTCGATCAGGAATTCCTTCAACAACTCTTCGGGCATCGTCGTCTCGCGGGCACACGCTCCGCCGGCCGCTTGCCGGGTCCCCCTGAAAATCGGCGTGAAAACGCGCGCCTTTAGCGGCAGTAAGGCGTCATGTTGCAACGAACGAACTCGAACGACCTCTCGATGACTCTTTGCGCGTTGTTGACGTTGCCCGGAGGACCGCGCATGATACTCAGCGAATGTCCTCGGGCGATTCGCGGAAGACCATATCGAGGCCGCCGGGACCGCAGGGCCGCAAGCGGCTCGGCGAACTCCTCGTCGCGAGCGAAGCGATCACGACCGAGCAACTCGATCAGGCGCTCACCGCCCAGAAGACCAGCAAGCTGCCGCTCGGCCAGGCCCTGCTGAAGCTCGGATTCGTCACCGACGAGGTGATGCGCCGCGCGCTCGGCACGCAGCTCGGCATCCCCTACCTCGATCTCGACAACGTCGTCGTCGATCGCGCGCTGTCGCGATCGGTGCCGCAGGAGTTCGCGACCGAGCACCTGGTCCTGCCGATCGCCCAGTTCGGTCCGACGCTGACCGTCGCGATGGACGATCCCACCGCCGGCAACGTCGTCGACGAGCTCGGTCAGCTGACGGGATCGTCGATCATCGTCGTCACTTCCTCGGCGCTGGCGATCCGCAAGGCGCTGCGGCGGCTCTATGACGATGCGGCCACTCGCGGCACCGCGGCACTGGCGTCGCGACTGACGAGGAATCGCGGCGAATCGGACGCCGGCGCCGCCGGCGACATCGCCCATTTCCGATCGATGCTCGGGCATCCCGAGACCACGCGGCTGGCCTACGCAGCGCTCGTCGGTTTGCGGCCGGCGTCGTTTCAGGCCCTGAATCAGTCGCTCGAGGAAGGGCTGCCGTACGAGACGCTGGAGCGTCTGGTCATCAACTCCGGCCTGCCAGAGGACCGCGTCCTCGAGATGGTCAGCATCCCTCGCGGCGGCGTGCTGCGCCGCAAGCAGGAAGGCCGGTTGTCGAGCGAGGAATCCGATCGACTGCTGCGCGCGGCGTACATCTGCGGTCTCGCGCTGGAGCTCTTCCGCGACGATCGCGGTCTGGCGGCCGCGTGGCTGATGAGCCGCCAGCCCTCGCTCGAGGGCGCCAAGCCCGCGACGCTCGCGCAGACGTCCCTCGGCGCGCGCGAAGTCGAGGCCACGATTCGCCGCCTCCTGGCGGCGTCGGCTCAGCGGTTCTAGGAGTGCGTTCCAAAGTCGACTTCGGGAATCGTCGTCGCGTCATTTGTCAGGCTTGAAGGCCTGATCCGTCAGTCCCCCACCGCGCGGCGAACTGTCGCGCCGATCGTGCGCCGCACGATCTCGTCGGCGATGAGCTGAAGCGGCAACACGCGATCGGCAAGCCCGGCGCGATCGACCAGGCCGGGCAGGATGTCGACGACGCTCGTCGACTGGTCCTGTGCGATCACCCGTCCGCCCTGCCTGACGATGTGATCGGCGCCATGCAGGCCATCCTGCCCGCCACCCGTGAGAACGACGCCCAGCGCGCCGGCGCCGTAGACGCGGCTGACGCTCCTGAACAGCACGTCCACCGCCGGCCGGCGCGAGTGCTCGGCCCGTTCCTGATTCAGACCGATGACGATGCGCTCACCCTCACGCCGCAGAGTCATGTGAAAGCCGCCGGGCGCGAGATAGACACGGCCGGCACGCACGTCGAGATCGGCGGTGGCCTCGATGACCGGCATCTGCGATCGCGCGGCGAGCCGCTCGGCGAGAAGCCGCGTGAAGACGGCCGGCAGGTGTTGCACGATCAGCACCGGCGCCGGCAAGTCCGCGGGCAGTGCAGGAATCAGATCCGCCAGCGCGTTGGGCCCGCCTGTCGAGGCACCAACAGCGATCGCGTCGGCGGGCGGAGCGGTTTTGACGGCTCGAGCCGGCGGCATCGGCGTGACCGGCATCGGTGCGACGTGCGGCGTCGTGGCGTGCACGAGCGTCGGACCGGCCGGGGTGCCGGCCGGCGCGGACGGCACGAGCGCTTTGATCTTCGGACTCAGATCCTCGCGGAGCTGCTGTTGCACGAGAGGGACGCGGCCGGGGTTGGCAGGTCGGATCGCGAAGTCAGATGCGCCCAGCAGCAACGCGTCGATGGTTGTGGCAGCGCCGTGCTCGGTCGGCGAGGCGGACACGATCACCGGCAGCTTCGGACTTGCGCGGCGGAGCTGCCGCAGCATCTCGAGTGCGTCGGCGTCCGCCATCTCGACGTCGAACATCACGACGTCCGGCGTGCTGTCGGCGATCCTCTGCAGCGCGACGTTTCCGTGAGTGGCCTCGGTGACGACAATGGCTGGATCGGCACCGAGCGCGTCGCAGGTCATCCGGCGCGTCACGAGGGCGTCGTCGACGACGAGCACGTGAATGGGCTTCATGACGGGGACAGCACACTGACCATTCCAGGCAGAACCTACGCCTGTGTCATGGGGCAAGATCCGCGCCGCCACCGCCGGACGCGGCGCATGAATCCTGGGTCTCACCTGACCGCGGAAACAGGGGTTCAGGCGCGTAATTGAGGCCGCAGCGACGAGCTTGAAAGGGCCGCGACGAGAGGGCGGATGTGCGCCTCGAGGGCGCCCGCACTGACGCTAGCGAAACA
>DASTCC010000353.1:0-8742 GCA_035711465.1 Vicinamibacterales bacterium | reverse complement strand
CGATGATCACCTGTCGGTCCGGGCTGTTGTCGTCTTCGGTGAACGTCCGCCCGTCGATCGCCGGCGACTTCATCGCTTCGAAATAGCCGGGCATCACCACGTAGCTCACCGCCTGCCGGAACGCCGTCGGATCCGCCGCGGCCGCCTCGGTGCCCCAGGGAATGTTGGCGACGCGCCCGTCGAGCGGCACCGGCGAGGCCGCCGAGGCGCCCTGGACGCCGGGCAGCCGGGCGAGCTCCTCGCGCATGCGTCTGGTGAACTCGCCGCGCGCCTCGACGTTGCCGCGGATGTTGGTGACCAGGAACGTCAGGACGCCGTTCGGGTCGTACCCGGGATCGACGCGTGTCAGCGCGACGAGACTGCGCAGCATCAGCCCGGCGCCGACGAGCAGGACGAACGACAGCGCCACTTCGGCGATGACGAGGCCGCTGCGCAGCCGGCCCGAGGAAAGCCCGGCCACGCGGCCGCTCTGACGCAGCACGTCGACGATCGTCGAGCGCGACGCCCGCAGCGCCGGCAGCAGACCGAAGAGGAGCACGGAGAGGAGCGCCATGCCGACGCAGAAGCCCAGGACGGACACGTCGATCGACACGCCGGCGAGGCGCGGCAGGTCCTGCGGACCAATCCGCTGCAACGCCGCGATACCGACGCGCGCGAGACCGAGGCCGACGAGCGATCCGGCCAGCGCCAGCAGCAGGCTCTCGGCAAGGATCTGGCGCACGAGCGTCGCGCGGCCGGCGCCGAGCGCCGTCTTCACCGCGAGCTCGCGCTCGCGGCGCGCCGCCTGCGTCATCATCAGATTGGCGACGTTCGCGCACGCGATCAGCAGCACGAACACCACCGCGCCCATCAGCGCGAGAATCGAGAGCCGGACGTCCGAGACGAGCGACTCGTGCATCGGCACGACGTTGATGTGCACGCCGGCGTTCTTCTTCACCGGATAGGTCTCGCGCAGATCGGCGGCGAGCTTGTCCATCTGCTGCTGCGCCTGGGCGATGGTGACGCCCGGCTTCAGCCGGCCAATCACGCGCACCTGCCCTGCCGTCCGCGACGCCTGCGCGAAGTCCTGCCGTGATGCGATCCAGAAGTCGGGCGTCTTCTCGATGTTGTTGCGGGGCGGGAACAGCAGCTCCGCCCCGGGTGCGAGCACGCCGACGATCTGCCCGGTGGCATTGCCTGGCGTGACGATCGACTGACCGATGACGGCGCGATCGCCGCCGTAGCGGCGCACCCAGTACTCGTGGCTGAGGATCGTCATGAACGGCGGCGGCGGTGGCGCCGGCGCCTGGGGAACGGCCTGCGCGGCTGGCGCGGAGGGCACCGGCCCACCACCTGCGGCCGCGGGCGGGCCCGGCGGCGGTGGCGGCGGAGTGCCATCACTCTCCTGGAAGTCACGCCCGAGCGCGATCGGCAGACCGAGCAGGCCCAGCGTGTTGGTGGTGACGAAGGCGGAGCGCACCTGCTCGGGCTGATTCGTCGCCGAGAGCACCGTCTGTCGGCCCGTCGAAAGGGCCGCGATGTCTTCGAACATCGTGCCCTGCGCGCGCAGATCGGGGACGTCTCCGGAGGGAAACGGAAACTCGGGCACCTGGCGGGCGCGCAGCTCCTGCCACACCAGCACCAGCCGTTCCGGGTCCCGGTACGGCAGCGGCTGCAGCAGCACGGCGTGAACGACGCTGTAGATCGCGGTGATCGCGCCGATGCCGAGCGCCAGCGTGAGCACCGAGGTGAGCGCGAAGCCGGGGTGATGACGAAGCACGCGGGAGGCAATGCGGAAGTCGTTGAAGAAGGCCATGACGTCCCTTGATCGAATCGGTACGCGATCGTGCCGGGTACGCTGAAAGCGCTCGGCGCCGGAAGTGACGGCCAGATCGGCGAGCATCCGGATCCAGAACCTCAAGCCGGCGACCGGGCCTTGTCCGGCGACGCGCGCGTGCGCGTGCCGGAATGTGTCGATGAGCTCGTCGGCGGCTTCGGCCCGGAACTCGGCGGGCAGACAGGTCAGCAGCCGGCGGTAGATGCGCTCGGGCGATCCCACGTCACCGCTCGCTCAAGGCCGTCCGCGTCGGCCGTCGACGGCGCCGGCCAGCAGGATGGTGCGCTGCAGGCGCGCGAGCTCGGCTTTGAGCACGGCCTGCCCGAGCGGCGTCAGCGCATGGTGGACCTGCCGCTCGTCGCCGGGCGCCTCGTCGGGCTCGGCACGGGCAATCAGCCCCTCCTGGCGCAGCTCGCGCATCAATCGATAGAGCGTGCCGGGGCCGAGCAGCGGCCGGCCGGGCACGGTGGCGTTGACGGCATCGAGGACCTCGATGCCGGGCCGCGGTTCGTCGGCCAGCGCGGCCAGCACGGCGCACGCCGCCGGCCGCAGCGGCAGATGCGGACCGACGTCGTCGCGATCGGGGCGTTTGCTTCGATTCTGCATTGTCTTCGTTCTCGCATGTAATTGGACGAGCGACGGCCGCGTCCGGTTCGGCCGGGCTGGCGGGGGTCGCCGCCGATCATGCATAATGTGCCCTTATGCAAGATCGGCTTCCGCCCCTGACCCACCTCCAGTTCCTCGTCCTCGGCGCCCTGCGCGGAGGCGAGCAGCCAGGCCGGGCGATCCGCGACGAGCTCGCGCGATACGGCGTCACCCGAACCGCCGCGGCCTTCTATCAAATGATGGCGAGACTCGAGGCCGGGAAACTCGTCGAAGGGTGGTACGAGCAGATCGCCGTGGGCGACCAGGCCGTCACCGAGCGACGTTACCGACTGAAGCCCGCGGGCGCGCGGTTGTGGGAGGCGACGCTCGCGTTCTACACCTGGGCCGGCGCCGCGCGGGAACGCTGGTCCGATGCCTGAACGGGGCCTCGCGCGCTGGCTGCCGCGGACCGTCCGCGACGAGATCTTCCTCCCCGCCCGGCAGGACCTGCGTGTTGCCGCGCTTTCGGGGCGACGTCCGGCCCATTCGCGGATCGGCTACGGCGCCGCCGTGTTCCGCCTGTGGCTCGACTGCTGGCGGGTGTTCCTCGTCGATCTGCTGCCGACCTCTTCTCCAGGACCGCTGATGCTGACGTTCGCGACGCACCTTCGCCAGGCTGCCCGTCTGTTGATCCGGCAGCCGCTCTTCACCACGGCCGCCGTCCTCACGCTCGCGCTCGGCGTCGGCGCCAACGCCGCCGTCTTCGCCGTCGTCGAGGCCGTGCTGCTGAGACCGCTGCCCTATCCGGCAGCGGACGAACTCGCCATCCTTCATCATCGCGACGAGCGCACCGGCTTTACCAAGGACTACATCGCGATCGGCGACTTCCTCGATCTCGCGGCACGGCAGCGCAGCTTCTCGATGCTGGCGGCCTACAACGGCGGTCTGGCGACGATCACCGGTCAGGGCGAGCCGCTCCGCGTCAGGGCGCTCAGCGCCGGACCCGGTCTGCTCGAGATGCTCGGCGTTCGCGCCGTGCACGGCCGGACGATCGACGAGCGCGATACCCGGCCGGGCGCGGCGCGAGTGGCGATGCTCGGCCACGAGCTCTGGCAGACGTCGTTCGCCGGAGACGAGACGATCCTCGGCCGGCGCATCCGCATCGGGAACGTCGAGAGCGAGGTCGTCGGCATCGCACCGCCAGGGTTCGGCTTTCCGGAGACGGCGCGCCTCGGCATCATCGTGCCGCTGATCCTGCCGCCGTCGGCACCCGCGCAACGCAAGTCCGAGTGGGTCTTCGGGGCCGGCCGGCTCGCGCGCGGCGGCGACGTCGATTCCGCGACGGTCGAGCTCGAGACCATTTCTGCCCAGCTCGAGCGCGAGTTCGCGGAACAGAATCAGGGATCGCGCTACTACGCGACGACGCTGCGCGACACGCTGGTCGGCGACACTCGGCGCCCGCTGTTGCTCCTGCTCGGCGCCGTCGGCGTCGTCCTGCTCATCGCCTGCGCCAACGTCGGCAATCTTCTGTTGGCGCGCGCGCTCGGTCGGCGCCACGAGATGGCGCTGCGTGTGGCGCTTGGCGCCGGGCGCGGACGGCTGATCAGCCAGCTGCTCGCCGAAAGCCTCGTGCTCTCGCTCGCCGCCGGCCTCGTCGGCGTCGGCGCGGCGTACTGGGGCCTGCCGGCGCTGGTCGCGCTCGTGCCGCCGTCGGTCGTCGCGCCAGGCATCCGCGACGTCAGCATCAACCTCGGCGTGCTCGGGGTCACGGTCGCGGTGACGATCGTGACGGCGACGATCTTCAGTCTCGTCTCGGCCTTGGCCGTCCGATCCGGTCACGCCGGCGAACAGCTGACGTCGTCGCGCGTCACCGTCGGCGCGGCGGCGCGGCGCTCGGCGGCGGCGCTCGTCGCGATCGAGATCGCGCTGGCGGTGGTGCTGCTCATCGGCGCCGGCTTGATCCTGCGCAGCTTCGCGCATCTGCTGGCGACCGATCCGGGCTTCGCGCCGGACCGGGTGCTGACGATGGACGTGTCGCTGCCGGCGGATCGCTACCGCACCGCGGAGGCGCGCGCGGCGTTCTTCGCAGAGGGACTCGAGGCGCTGCGGCGCCTCCCCGGCGTCGGGGCGGCGGGCGCCGCCGTCGTGACACCGCTCCGCGGCAACAACTGGACGATCGGCCTGGTGCGTGCCGATCGGCCGCTGCCAGCGGGTGAACGACCGCCCGACGTCGGCTGGCAGGTGGCATCGGGCGGCTACTTCGAGGCGATGCAGATTCCGCTTCGCGCCGGCCGGCTGTTCCAGCCGACCGACGGCCTCGGCGCGGCGCCAGTCGTGATAGTCAGCGAGGCCGTGGCGAAGCAGTATTTCGCTGGAGAGAATCCCGTCGGACGTCGCCTACGAGTCAACGACGGCGAGGCGGAGATCATCGGCGTCGTCGGCGACATCCGTCGCGCGAGCCTGACCGATCGGCCCCGCGCCGATCTCTATCTGCCCTTCGAGCGGTTGCCTGGCACCAGCATCACCCTGTTCGTCCGCAGCGCTGACTCGGATCCGCGAGCGCTCGCGCCGTCGATGCGTCAGGCGCTGCGCGCGATGGAGCCGAATCTAGTCGTCGGCGAGACGCTGTCCATGAACGAGATTCGCAGCCAGTCGCTGGCCTCGACGACCTTCGCGCTGTGGCTCCTCGGCCTGTTCGCGGCGATCGCGCTGGCCCTGGCGGCGATCGGCGTCTATGGCGTGATGTCTTATGCGGTCCGCCAGCGCACACGCGAGATCGGCACGCGAATCGCTCTCGGCGCCACCGAGCGCGACATCGTCTGGCTGGTGATCCGCCAAGGCGGCGTCATGGCAATTGCCGGTCTGGCCACGGGCCTGACCATCGGCTGGTTCGCCGCGCGGTCGCTGACCACGAGGCTCCACGGCGTCACGCCATCCGATCCACGCACCCTCGCCGGCGCGGCCGGGCTGCTCGCCGCCGCCTCGATCCTCGCCTGTTATCTACCGGCGAGACGCGCGGCAAGGCTCGATGCGGCGAAGACGTTGGCCCAGTCTTACAACTGAGGAAGGCTCTCGAGAATTCAAAACTCCAAACTCAAGACTGAAGACGGTGGTGCGGCGCTCCGCGCCGATCTAGGAATTCTTGGATGACACAGAACCAGACGCGTTCCTGCGTTCTAAGTTTTGAGTTCTGACTTTTAAGTCCTGAGTTCTCGGTCTTACGGTCGCGCCGCTAGTCTTCCCTCAGCGCAACCGTCGGATCGATAGTCGCAGCGCGGCGCGCCGGTATCGCGCTGGCGATCAGGGCGGCGAGGGCGATCAGGCACGCCATCGCGGCGATCGTCCACGGATCGCCCGGCGCGACTTCGAACAGCAGCGCGCGGAGGGAGCTGGACAGGCCGGCGGCAAGGCCGGCGCCGAGCGCCAGGCCGATGGCGACGGCGATCGCGCTCTGCCGCATGATCAGGCCGACGACCGAAAGTCGGCTGGCACCGAGTGCCATCCGGAGACCGACCTCGCGGACGCGGCGGCTGACTGCGAACGCGATGAGGCCGTAGACGCCGACCAGCGCCAGCGTCGCGGCGACGACGGCGAAGCCCGTCAGCAGCGACGTCAGGAAACGCGTTTGCGCGGTCGTGCGTGCCGCGAGTTGATCGAGCGGCCGCACGGCGGCGACGGGCAGATTGGGATCGATCGCGCGGACGGCCTGCCGCAGCGACGGCGCGATCGCTGCTGGATCGCCGGCGGTCGTCATGACCAGCCAGCCGGATCGCACGCTGAACTGCTCGAACGACATGTAGAGCTCCGACTCGGGCGGCGCCGCCGGGCCAGCGTGGTGGACGTCGGCGACGATGCCGACGATCGTCGCCGGTGCGCCGTTCAGGACGATGCCTTGGCCGACCGGACTTTCGTTCGGCCAGTAACGCTTCGCCAGGCTCTCGTTGACCACGGCCGACGCCGGCGCATCGGCGCGGTCCTCGGCCGTGAGGCCACGGCCCTCGACGATCCGCATGGCCATGGTCGAAAAGTAGTCCCGGCCGACGGCGCGGAACGCGCACACGGGATCGTCGTTCGGTCGCCCGGTCGACGGGCGGCCCACGATCTGAAACGAGAAGCTGAGCCGCATGCCGGAGAGCGGCAGGACCGACGTCATCGACGCGCCGGTCACGCCCGGCAATCGGCGCGCCGTCTCGACGAGCTGCGTGAGCAACCCGCGAATCGCTTCCTCGCCCCGGTAGGTACCGCGCGCGGGGGCGATGGATGCCGTCAGCACTCGCTCCGTCCGGAATCCGAGATCGACGCGCTGCAGCGCCATCAGGCTTCTGACGAGCATCGCGGCGCCGACGACCAGCACCAGCGCGGCCGCGACTTCGCCGACGACGAGCAGCGTGCGCGGCCAGGACGCGGACGTCTGTTCACGGCCGCCGTCCTTGAGCGTGGCAGCGAGCGTGCCGCGCACGATCGTCGCCGCCGGAATCAGGCCGGCGCCGACCGCGGTCAGCGCCGTGATCGCGATCGTGAAGACCAGCACGCGTGCGTCGAGCCCGACTTCCGCCAACCGCGGCAGATCAGTCGGCGCCAGCGCCACCAGGCTCTGCACGCCGCCGTAGGCGAGGAGGATGCCGGCGACGCCGCCGCCTGCCGCGAGGCAGGCGCTCTCGGTGAGCATCTGCATCGTCAGCCGCCGCCGGTCGGCGCCGAGCGCGATCCGCACCGACATCTCGCGCGCGCGGTCGGTGGCTCGCGCCAGCAGCAGGCTGGTGACGTTGGCCACCGCGATCAGGAGCACCAGGCCGACCGAGCCCCACAGCACGACCAGGGCCGGCCGCACCGGGCCGACGAGATCGTCCTGAAGACCGATGACGCGGACGCCGGCGCCTTCGAGATCCGGATCGAGGCTCCTGATCTGCCGCGCGATCGTGTTCATCGCCTGCTGCGCCTGCGGCAGCGAGACCTCGGCCTTGCGCAGCGCAATCGCCCGGAGCATGACGACGCCGAACGGCGCGTTCTCCGGATCGATCCGCGCCGGAGACCAGATCTCGGCATCGAGAATGGGCGCGACGAACTCCGCGGGCATCACGCCGACGATCACCGTCGGCTGGTTGTCGATCTGGAACGTCCGACCGACGACGCCGGGATCGGCGAGGAAGCGCCTGACCCAGAGGCCATGGCTGATCATCGCCACCGCGGCGCTGCCCGGCCGGTCGTCGTCGTCATTGAATGACCGGCCGATCGCGGGAGGAACGCCGACGGCCTTGAAGTAGCCGGCCGAGACGGCAGCGCCCTGCAGCCGCTCGGGCTCGTCCAGACCGGTGAGCACCGCGCCCCACGGCCTCAACACGCCGATCGCGTCGAAGACCGGCCCGGTGCGCTTCGACCACTCGACGAAGAGGCCGGGCGAGATCACGTCGCGCGCCGGTCCGCCGCGCGCGCTCAGGTCCTGCCAGACGGTGACGATCCGATCGGGTTGTCCGTACGGGAGTGGTTCGAGCAGGATCGCGGAGACGAAGCTGAACACCGTCGTGTTCGCCGCGATGCCGAGCGCGATCGCGGCGATGGCGGCGACGACGGCGCCCGGCTGGCGGCGCCAGCTTCGCAACGTGTGCTGGATGTCGCGCCGCAGGTGACCCACGCGGCGAGCGTAGAACCGGATTGTGAAGATCTAGTGAAGGCCGTCGATCGACGCCACGTGGCGGCCGATCTCGTAGCCCATCCGCTCGAGCTGACCGAAGATCGCGAGGCGGCCCGACTGCGAGGTCACCGCGATCACGTCGACCCCGCGCTGCGGCAGACAATCGGGCGCCACGATCGGCAGGCCGCCGATCGCGTGTCCGTGCTGCCGGGCGTCGTTGTCGGCGAAACAGTCGACGACCGCGCCGCGCGCGCGCAGCAGCTCGAGCGCCCGCCGGCCGGCGGCGCCGGCGCCGAAGATCGCGAAACGCAGATCCGCCGGCGGCTTCACGTCGTGGTACTCGAGCAGCAGCTGCGCGCGGAAGCGCTGCTTGAAGAAGCTGGCTTCCTTCTCGAGAAAGTCGGCGCGGGCATCGGCAGCGCGCAGGCGGGCGGTCAGGCGGGCGACGTTCTCCACCGGCGATTCGAACAGCTGAGCGGCGACGATGCCGGGCCGCTCGGCGGCATGGGGCAGGAGATGAAGCCCGGCCGCGCACCGGCTCGCCAGATCGACGACGAGCGTCGCCTCGCGCAGGCCGAACAGCGCCGGCTCCCGACGATCGATCAGGAACTCATCCCACGGCCGCTGCAGCGCGCGCTCGGCGATGGCGATGCCGCGCGTCCACCACCGGCGGGCGCCCGCTTCGTCGCGATCCTGCGCCGCCATCCAG
>DASTCC010000352.1:0-2791 GCA_035711465.1 Vicinamibacterales bacterium | reverse complement strand
GCTTTCGTCCCCGGCGGTGCACGCCGACGACGCGGCGATCTCGTTTCGCTACGCGGAAAGGATCGCCGACGGCCGCGGGTTCACCTACAACGATCACGAGCGCGTCCTCGGCGCCAGCAATCCGCTCTACACGCTTGCGCTCGCGGCGCTCGTCAGTCTGAGCGCAACGGCCGATCACGCGGCGCGCGCGCTCGCAGTCGTGACCTACGTCGCGAGCGCGGGGCTCGCATTTGCGATCGCGGCGCGAATGGGCGGACCCGCCGGCGGCGCACTCGCGGCGGTGCTCTTCTGCAGCAACCTCTTCCTGCGCATCCAGATGTCGAGCGGACTCGAGGCCGGATTCGCGATCGCGTTCGGCCTCGGCGCGATTGCAGCCGCGGCGGCGGATCGCTGGTGGATCGCCGGCGCGATCTGCGGCCTGGCGCTGTTCAACAAGCTCGATGCCGCCGCGCTGCCGGTCGCGATCGTGGCGGCGGAGTGGATCGTCAGACGCCGAATCAGGTGGCCGGTGATCGCGGGCGCCGCGATGGTCGGCGTGCCGTGGCTGCTGTTCGCCTGGCTCTACTTCGGATCGCCGTGGCCGAACTCGCTCGTCGTGAAGCTCGCGGGTGGCGAAGCGATGCCGTTCGATCCACTGTGGGTCTGGCGATTCACGGTCTCGCCAGGACAGGCGCCGACGCTGCTCCTTGCGGTGCTGGCCGCGGCCGCGTTCACGTCGCTGCCCGCTGGCGCGCGTGTCGCGATGCTCTCGCTCGCCGGCTGGTGCGTGCTCCACGCGATCGCGTATTCGTCAACCGATCTTGGCGCGCCGTATCCGTGGTACCTCACCGTCGTGCCGGCAACGCTATCGGTGATCGGCGGCAGCGTCGCCAACGTGCTGCTGCTCGCGCCATCGACGCGAACCCGCCGCCTCACGCGGCTGACGGCATGGCTGGTCGCCGGTCTCGCGGTGAGCAGCGGCCTGCTCGCGACGCGGATGACGCTCGCCACCCGTCACGTGGTGCCAGTGTGGGAGCTCTTCGACGCCGATCGACGCCTGGCGGGTGAGTTCCTTCGTCAGTACGCCGATCCGGGCGAGGTCGTGCGGACACCTCATGGTTGGCCGGCGTACGCGTCGAAGTTGCCGGTGAACGACGGCAGCGGTCTCAACACGCGTACGCCGATCGAGAACACGAAGTACTGGGTCGAGCAGGGGTCTCCCCACGACACCGGCAGCCATGCGCCCGGCCGTCCCGAAGGCACCGTGCCGCTTGCGACGTTCAACCTGGCCAGCGGCGAATTTCCCGGCTACTCGTGGTTCGTGATTTTCGGCACGCCCGACTCGGCCATCGCGCGCTCGGGACGTCGCGCGCTTCGCCTGAGGCTTCCCGAACTGACGCGCGTCAACCGCGCGGCCGGCGATCCGCTGACGGGTTTCGACCTGTCGATCGGCCCTGGTGCGTCAGCGTCGTTCGACATCGGCTCAGCGCTCCCCGCACGCGTGCTCTTCACGCCGCGCTGCGCGCAACCGGGCACGGCATCGACGACGCTCAGTATCTCGGTCGACGATCATCGCGTGTTCCACGAGACGATCGCCTGCGGTGACACGCGGCGGCATGCCCTGCCGCTGCCCGCCGCCACGACGGCACCACGCCTGCTCACCTTCCGCGCCGATGACGCCGACGCCATCTACGGCGACGTCGAAGTGCTCCTTGGCGATCTCGCGTTGCCAATCGAGAAGCTCGAGGACGCAAGGGTGGTCGATCTGTGGAAGCAGCGCGGGCGATGAGGGGCCTTGGGGCCGGGGCTCGGGTCCGCGCAGGATACGCGCCAAGAGCCGGAGGGGCTCACGCGGAGGCGCGAAGGGAACCTTGCCAACCCTTCAGGCGGCAACGCCGTCTGAAGGGTGAGTTACCTAGAACTTCTAGACGACGATCA
This sequence comes from Vicinamibacterales bacterium, assembly GCA_035711465.1. Taxonomy (GTDB): domain Bacteria; phylum Acidobacteriota; class Vicinamibacteria; order Vicinamibacterales; family SCN-69-37; genus DASTCC01. The sequence goes on along the minus strand of DASTCC010000352.1, from coordinate 874 downwards.
CCGTAGAGAAGGAACGAGGCACGGAATGAGACGACGAGCGAGCGGCGGCGAAGGGGATCTGCTGGCGGGAACGCTCGACATGCTTATCCTTCGGATTCTCCAGGCCGGTCCGGCGCACGGGCTGCAGATCGCGCAGAGCATCGAGCGCCGCTCCGACGACGTCCTGCTGGTCGAGCAGGGGTCGCTCTATCCGGCGCTCTATCGCATCGAAGAGCGCGGCTGGATCAGCGCGTACTGGGGCGTCTCGGATTCGAATCGGAAGGCGAAGTTCTACAAGCTGACCGCCGCCGGACGCACGCAGCTCGCCGCCGAAGAGAACCGCTGGGCCGAACTGGTCGCCGCCGTCGGGCGCGTCCTGCGGCCGAACTAGTCGCGAAGCCCTGAGCGTAGCGAGGGCGCCGAGCGTGACACGGCGTGGGGGTGGGGCCCTGCGCAACTTCTATTCGGAGACGTCATGGGCTGGTCACGATTCTTCTCGCGCGCGGCGCAGGAACGCGATCACGAAGCCGAGATGCGCGCGCATCTCGATCTCTACGTCGAGGAGCTCGTCGGCCGGGGCCTTTCGCACGACGAGGCGATGCGCCGCGCCCGTCTCGAGTTCGGCAATCCGCGGGTCAAGCTCGAGCAGGCCGCCGATCGTCATCGTCTGCCCATCGCCGACGCCCTCGGCCGCGACCTCCGCTACGCCTTCCGCGTGCTGCGGCGCACGCCGGCGTTTACGATCACCGCCATCGCGACGCTGGCGCTCGTCATCGGCGCCAACTCGGCCGTCTTCAGTCTCGCGGACGCGATCCTGATTCGATCGCTGCCCTACCCGGAGCCCGATCGGCTCGCCGTGGTGCGCTACACCGAGACGGTGCCGCAAGGCACGTTC
>DASTCC010000351.1:0-11502 GCA_035711465.1 Vicinamibacterales bacterium | reverse complement strand
CGCCGCGTAGCAGTCCGTCCGGCAGCGGCCCCAGACGAATCCACGCCGCCAGCACGATCGCGGACGCCACCGCCACCGCACCGACGATCTTCCGCCGGCGCCACACCGCCCGGGCGAGAGCAGCCAGGCGTGTCATTTGATCACGATCGTCGCCGGTGCCGTGCGGCCGCTCACTTCAGGGGTGTACATCTCTTCGGCCCACGTGCCCGCGGCCGTGAACGTGCCGCTGGTCGTCGCGCGCACGAGATACGAGAACTGATGCCGCCCCTCGCCAAGCCGGGTCGCGAAGAGCTGCACGCGATCGTCGTACTTCTCGACGTGATCGAAGCCGCCGCGGCGCCACCACGTGTCCCATGAGCCGTCGTCGGATTGCTGCGATGCGTCGGCCGCCAGATCGGAGGCGGTGGTGCGGAACCAGCCATCCACAGCCTCGACGCCGGCAGGCATCGCGTCGGTGACGGCAACGTACCGGCGTTCCTTGGGCAGCGTGACTGTCAACGTGACCCGAATCAGATCGCCGGCCGCGAACGAGGTCGCCGCCGGGCTGTCGCCGTTCTCGACGAAGCGCTCGTAGCGGCGCTCGACGTGGATACCTTGATCGCTCGCCGGCGGCGGGACGCGCGGCACGAACTGGAGACGGGACGCGTAATAGAGCCGCCCGGCGCCCGCGCGCGAGATCGCCAGCTCCTTTTCCGTCCCGGCCGCGACCTGCCGCAGGAGATCCGGCATCGCCAGACGTACCGACTGCGTCGACGTCGCGCGGCCGCTGAACCGGGCCGTGCCGATGGTGCGGTTGTCGATGGCCGCGGTGGCAGTGAAGTTCGGGGTCTCGGCCTCGAACTTCTTGTAGTACGCGACCAGCGCCGCGAGCGCCATCGCGTTCTCCTGCGTATTCCGCCAACGGCCGTTCTCGCGGTCGCCGAGAATCCAGCGCACCGCCCGCTGCACGAACACCGGATCGTCGCCGCGCCGGACGAGACCGTCGAGTACGATTGCCGTCGCGCGAACGTTGGAGCTCCAGATCCACGCCAGCGCCTCCTCGTCGAGCTCCTCGACGTGGGCGCGGTCGCCCTCGACGCGCATCGCGTTGGTCAGCCGCCGCACCAGATCCGGATAACGCGGGTCGTCCGGCCGTGACGACCGCACCGCGTCGGCCAGATACGACTGCGCGAAGATCGGCAGCCGATCGATACCGCGGAAGAGCCTGGTGATGTTCGAGTCCTGATTCCGGCCGTATTCGGTGAGCACCTTGACGCCGAACGCCTCGGTCGCGCCCCAGACCGCGAGCCACTGCACCTGCTGCGGCTCGGGCAGGTTCATCTTGTGTGTCAGGAAATCGAGCGCCTGGTTGACGACCTGCGCGTCCTGATCGAACCCCAGCTCTTTGGCCAGGAACATCACGTGCAGGACGTAGCTCGTCAGATACGTATCGCCACGGCGGCAGTTGCCCGGCCAGTAGCCAAACCCGCCGTCGGCGCACTGATACCGCGGCAGCTCCGCGAGGAGCGATGCGGCCTTCTTGCGATAGTCGGCCGGCGCGATCCGGCTCATCGAGAACGTCGTGCCGAGATCCGCGGCAAGCGAGAGCGCCAGCGCCGCCGAGGCCTTCTGCTCGGCGCAGAAGTACCCGTACTCGGCGAGATAACGCACGCCTTCGCCGAGACCGACGAGCGCCGACGACGCGAAGCTGATCTCGAGGCCGCCAGTGGAAGCGACGACGTCGGCGGGCAACGCGATGCGCTCGCTGGTCCGGCTGTCGGTATCGCCAAACGCCGCGACGACCTCCGCGCGCGCCGGGGCCTGGACAGGGATCGTCGCCTCGAACGCGTCGCTGTTGCCGCCGAGCTTCACCGTCATCTGCACGCGGGCGACGCCCGCAGATATCGCCTCGGCGTCGAAGCGCACGGGCTCGGTGCCGCCGCCGTCGAGGTCGAGCGTCTGCGAGCTCGAGCCCGCGAACGCGAGCACGCCCGGGTCGAGGCTCTTGATCGTCACCGTCGCGCGGCCGCCGGAGGCGAGCGTGTTCGTGATCACGCTGCCGAAGGAGGCGCGATCGCCCGTCGTCAGGAATCGCGGAAACGCCGCCAGCATCGTCACCGGCTTGCTGACGCGAATCTCGGTGCTGCCGTCGCCGAAGCGCGAGGCGGTGTCGGAGGCGACGGCCATGATCCGGTACGTCGTGAGCGCGTCGGGCAGCGTGACCGTACGCGTCGCCTTGCCGGAGCCGTCGGTTTCGACCGAGCCGAGCCAGAACGCGAGCGGACGGAAGTCGCTGCGGATGTTCTCGCTGCCGCCGCCGCCACCTTCGCTGTCGCCCTTGGGGGTGAGCACCCGACGGCTGATGATGCGCTGACGGCTGTCCTCGTTCATCACCTGAAGCGACTTGCGACGATAGACGGCGCTGCGGACGTCGGGCGCCTGGTACCCGGTGAGCGAGAGCACGCCGTAGTCCACGGCCCAGAGCGTCACTTCACCGCGCGCCGGTTTGCCCAGCGGATCGGTGACGGCGACCGAGACCTTCGCCGAGTTGGCGGGCCGATACTCGGGCCGATCCGCGGCGACTGTGACCTCGAGCCGCTTGCTGGCGTCTTCGACGTCGAGCTCCGCGTAGCCGAGCTTGAATGCCGGCTTGCCAGGATCGCTGCCGTCGGGACCCGGCTCGTTCGACGTCCGGCCGCGGATGAGCAGCACCGAGACGAACACGTTCGGGATGTCCTCCTCGGTGATCGGGACTTCGACGGTCTGCTGCGTGGACGTCAGCGTGAAACGCTCGTAGCGCCGGATACCTTCGCGCTCCATCGTCAGCAGCGCCGTCGCCGATTCCCACGGCGACTGGATCATCAGCCGCGCGCGCTCGCCCGGCTTCCAGCTCTTCTTCTCCGGCTCGAGCGTGATGCGGTTGTGATCGAAGCGCTGCCACGCCGTGTAGCCCTTGCCGAGGGCGTAGAAGGAGGTGTCGGTGCGGGCGCGGCGGCCGTCCTGGGTGGCGATGGCCTGCAGCTCGTACGATCCGCCTTCCGGCAGCGGAATCTTCACCGTCACCGGCGCGCTGTCCGACGTGATCGTCCACTCACCCGAGGGCACCTCGACGCGTTCCGTGTCCCACTCGTAGAAGCCGCTGCCTTCGGCGCGTCGCACGGAGTTCCATTGAATGCGCACCAGCGAGATCTTCACCGGCACGCCCTTCACCAGGTTGCCGCTCGGATCGACGGCGACGACATCGACGGCCGTTCCGGTGCTGACGTCGGCAAAGTAGGGCGGCCGCCGCACACCGATGTGCCAGGGCGCGGGGTAGACCACCGTGCTCGCGCGCGCGGCGACGTGCTGCCGCGAGACATCCTCGACGTCGGCCTCGAAGGTGTAGAAGTACGTCAGATCCGTATTGGCTTCGGCCGTGACCTCGACGGCAATCTTGCCGTCGGCATCGGTGGTTGCCTTGTCGCTCTTGACCGTGCCGTCGGGCCGCGCGTCGGGGTAGTAGCCGAACGAATACTTGTCCGTCGGGAACTTGGCGAGAATCGGCTGCGGCACGTCGAACGTCGGCTCGCGGCGAATCGACCACGACACCGGACGGCCGCGCATCGCGTTGCCGAACAGGTAGCGCGCGTCGATGGCGCCGCGCAGCGCCGATCCGGCCACCGGCGACGTCGCCGTCAGCGTCGCGTCGACCCGGAAGTCGGGCTTGCGGTACGCCGCGACCAGGAACGATCCGCCGACGCGCTTCAGCCATTCGCCGCCGCGCCGCCGCTCGGTCACGTCGTTGCCTTCCGGCTTCGTCGTCCCCGGGATCTCGACCTGGATCCAGTAGTTGCCGAGCGTCGCCGATTCCGGCACCGTCCACGACCACTCGGCGCTGCTCCACTTGTTGACCGTGATCCGCCGGCGATCGACTTCCTTGCCGCGGGTATCGGTGACACGCACGTCGAGCGCCGATCCGCCAGGCATCAGCCGCATGCCATTCGGCGTGTCGAGCCGGACGAGGGCCTTGACGTGCACTTCTTCGCCCGGCTTGTAGACGCCGCGATCGCTGAACACCGATCCACGCAGGATGTCGGTCGCCTCCCACAGCCCGTACGAGGTGTCGAACTCCCACGGGCTGATGCCTTCGTTCCAGTTCGAGGCGACGTAACCGACGTCGCCGTCCTTCTCCGCGGTGACGATGAACGAGAGCTCGTACCAGTTCTCCGGCGATCGCAGCGGCATTGCCGGCGCGATGACGACGCCGTCGCGGCCGGTGCTGCCGGCCCACACTTCTTCGTTCCGGGTATTGATAATCGTGACGCGGGCGGCATCCACCGGCTCGCCGTTGTCGAGGCGGGTGACGAAGACCAGCGTCGACTGCGGGCTGTCCTTGACCGTGATGCCGAGGTTGGTGACCTGCACGACGGTGGAGCCGGCGTGCTCGATTGGCGACGATCTCGGGATCGGCTCGCCCGGCTCGATCGCGGCCCAGGCGAGGCCCGTGCCCTGCGGCGAGAGCACCGCGTTGACGTCCAGTCCGTGCGACTGGATAGCGTCGTCGGTGACGTTGAGCCGGCGTACCGTTCCGGTGCCCGGCGGCCGCAGCCTGAAGTTGTTCTGCTGCAGCTCGAGGATCCGTGGCATGAGCTCGCGCGGCGTGAGACGGGAGAGATGCTGCGTCACCGTCCGGAAGTTGCGCGAGTAGAAGGGCAGCTGCCGTCCGCCCGACGTTTCCCACACGCCGTGGCCGTCGCCGAAACTTGCGAATGCGCGCTCGTGCCAGTTCTCGACGATGGCGACCCACGGGTAGTCGAGCCGCTGGCCGTCGGCGGCCTCGAGGGCCGGGTCGAGATGCAACGCCCAGGTCCGTGCCGGCGGCTGGCGATCGAAGCCGGCGTCATCGAGGCTGTGCGCGATCGAGATGTCGCGCCCGGCGGCTGGCGGCGGCGACGCGGCGGCGATTGCCTGTTCGCGCGCTGGCGTCGTGATGTCGCGGACGCGCAGCGCCGCGGCGAAGCGCGAGGCGTCGACGTTGTTCGAGAAGTGCACGCTGTTGTACGCCGACGGGTTGCACTGCGCCCGGCACGACGAGCCGATCGCGAAGAAGACCGGGTCGGGCTCGATCAACGACGTCTGCGCTTCGGGCGGGAACTCAGGTCCCGCGGGACTCGGCATGCGGGTGTCGAGCGTGAGCTGGATCTCGGTGCCGGGCGGCGGCGCGACCGTGGTTTCGAGGACGACGAGCGTGTCCGACGGCGGAAAACGCTCGCGGTCCCAGACGGCCGCCTGACGCAGCGCGAGCGCGTCCGTGCGAGCCGCCTGCTGCCGCGCGAATGCGACTTTTGTGTCGAAGCGCGTCAGGCCGTTCGGATCGGCGGCGGCGATCCTCGCGCGCTCGGCGTTGCTGAACGACGGAATCGCGACGTCGTGACGCCGGTAGCGCGCGCCGAGATGGGCCACGACATCGGTGGCGCGCACCGGCTGATTGAATTCGAGCGCCAGCGCGAGCGGACGGTCGAAGCGGCCGTCCTGTCGCGCCCAGCGTGCCGAGACGAGCCGCACGGTCGGCGTCGTGAACGTGAAGGCGAAGGGCGCGCCGAGGCGCTGACCGGCGGCGCTTTCGGCCGCCGCATCGATGGTGATGGTGTAGCGCGTCGCGAAGGGCAGCGGCGTCGCCGGGTCGGGCGTGAAGATCAGAATCGTGGTGCCCGACCAGCGCCAGGTGCCGGCGATCGCCGGACTGATGCGGATCCAGGGCGGCGTCGGATTCGACGGCGTCCGGCCGAGCGCGATCATCGGCTCGGAGAAGATGACGCGAATCTCGTTCGCGTCGGACAGCTGACGGATCTCGCCGTTCGGTCCGGCGCTGACCACCGTCAGCGCCGCCGGCGGGAGCGCGGCAACGGCGCCAGCGCCCAGGAGGAGCAGACACACACAGATTGCGACGAACCGCCGCATGACGACACCCTCACCCGAGAGACGGGAGGGAATCAGTCTACTCATGACGTTAGACACCGAAAAACGGCGCCGAGACTCCCTCGAGCACGCTGACGAATTCGCTCAGCACCATCCCGGTCGCTCCCCACACGTGATGGCCTTCGAGATCGAAATAGGGATAGTCGACGAGGAGGCCGTCGCGGACGACGCGGCGCGAACCCCGGCGTGCGGGATCGAGCAGTTGCGCGAGCGGGGCTTCGACGAGCGCGGCGACTTCCCTCGTCTCGATTACAAAAGTGGGGCGCGCGTCGGCGATCGCCACGTAGGGCTGCAGTACGAAGTTGCTGACAATCACCCAGAGCGTGGAGAGCGGACCGACGATGCGGACCGAGGCGGGATCGACGCCAATCTCCTCCCATGCCTCGCGCAGGGCGGCGTCTTCCGGCCGCTCGTCCGCATCGACCGCGCCGCCTGGCAGGCTCACCTGGCCGGGGTGATGCGGCAGGTCGTCGCGGCGGACGGTGAGCGGAAACGAGACACCTTGCGGCCCTGGATATAAAAGGATGAGGGCCGCCGCCGCCCGCGCCTCGGCCGGCCGGTGATGCGGCTCCCACCCTTTTCTTGGCGGCGTCGGCGCAAACCGCCACTGCGCCGGCGAACCGGGCAGCGATTCGGCCAATCGCTGTTTCAGCACCGACTCCAACGCGCCGAGCACATCACGCAGTCTAGAGCTTTTTCGGCTGACGGTTCCCGTTGCGGCGCGGCGGACCGCCGCACTGGCGGCATCTAGAGTCAATTTGATGCTAGCATCATGCCGATGCGAGAAGCCGCGAGCCGTCTGCTGCCCTTGAAGCCGGTCATCTTCCAGATCCTGCTCGTTCTCGCCGACGGCGAGCGGCATGGCTGGAGTCTGGCCCGCGAGCTGCAACAGCGCGTCGGCGGCGCGCGGCTGCTGCCGGGCAATCTCTATCGCGTGCTGCGCGCCATGACCGACGAGCGCCTGATCGAACAGCGCGAGCCGACGCGGGCCGAGCGCGAGCACGGCCTCGCCGATACCGGCGCCAACGCCGAGCGGCGGCGCTACTTCGCCCTGACCGCCTTCGGCCGCGAGGTTGCCAAGGCCGAAGCGGCGCGGCTCGAAGCGCTCGTCGCCGAGTCGCGTCAGAAGCGTCTGCTGTCATCGCGGGCGCGCGGGTGAGCACGATGCGCCGGTCGTTGGGTGACGCGATCTACCGCGTCCTGCTCTTCGCCTTCTCCGGCGACACGCGTCGCCGGACTGGCGACGACATGGCGCTGCAGTTCGCCGACGAGCGCCGCCAACTGGCCGGCCGGCCGATCGCGCTCCTGCGGTTGTGGGTGCGCGCCGCCGCCGATGCCTTGTGGCACGGCCTCCTCGACCGCGCCGGCGTTCGCACGACGCTGTCATTTCCTGTGAGGAGCACGAATATGGATGAGCTGCGGCCTGGCAGAGTCTCGCGCGGTGCGGCGTTTCTCCGTGAGGCGATCACCCGCGACGTGCGGCTGGCGGTTCGCCGCTTGCGGCTCGCGCCGGGATTCACGCTGGTCGCCGCGCTCACGCTCGCGCTCGGGATCGGCGCCAACACGGCGATCTTCTCCGTCGTCTACGGCGTCCTCCTCAAGCCGCTGCCGTTTCCCGAATCGGATCGCGTCGTCGGCGTGTTTCACGTCTGGGAAGGACGGCGAGCCGTCTTCAGCCCACCGAACTTCCTCGACATGCAGAAGCGCGTGACGACGCTGTCCGCGGTGGGCGCGTACGACACCGGCGGGGTGGTGCTGACCGGCGCCGGCGATCCGGCATCGGTCATCAATGCGACGGTCAGTCATGGCTTCTTCGAGACGCTCGCGGTCGGCCCCGCGCGGGGACGGACGTTCCGCGCCGACGAGAACGAGCCGGGCAAGGCCAACGTGGCGATCCTCAGCCACCGCCTCTGGCAGTCGCGCTTCGGCGGCCGCGACGACATCGTCGGCCGCATGATCACGCTCGATTCCAAGTCGTATCAGGTGGTCGGCGTCATGCCGGCGGGCTTCGTCTGGCCGCTCGACGCCGAGCTGTGGACGCCGGTCGAGTACGACGAGACGTTCCGATCGACCAATCGCGGCGCGTGGTACCTCGGCGTGATCGGCCGTCTGGCGCCAGGGGCGACGTTGACCCAGGCCAAGGCAGAGCTCGACACGATCGGCAAGCAGCTCGAGCAGGAGTTCGCGGCCAACGCCAAACTTGCCATGACCGTGCATCCGCTGCTCGACTCGATCGTCGGCGATACTCGACGGGCGCTGACGGTGCTGCTGGCGGCCGTCGGGTTCGTGCTGTTGATCGCGTGCGCCAACGTCGCCAACCTGCTGCTGGCGCGGGCGTCGGCGCGCTCGAGCGAGATGTCGGTCCGGATGGCGCTCGGCGCCGGCCGGCTGCAGCTCGCACGGCAGCTGATCGTCGAAAGCGTGGCGCTGGCCTCCATTGGCGGCCTCGTCGGCGTTGCGATTGCGTACTGGGGCACGAACGCGCTGGTGGCGGCACGGCCCGCGGACATTCCGCGTCTCTCGACGCTCGGGATGGACCCAACGGTCGTCGGGTTCGCGGCGCTGGCGACGCTCGGCACCGGGCTGATCTTCGGTCTCATTCCGGCCGTGCAGGCCTCGCGTCGCCGGATCGGCGAGTCGCTTCAGGAGCGCGGCCGTTCCGGCGGCACCGGCAGGCGAGGCCAGCGCACGCGCAACGTGCTGGTCGTCGCCGAGATCGCGCTTGCCCTCATCCTCTTGACCGGCGCCGGGCTTCTGATCCGCAGCTTCGACAGGCTCAGCCGCGTCGATCCCGGTTTCGTCATCGGCGAGGCGGCGACGTTCTCGATCAGACTGCCGGCGTCGTACGACAACGACGAAAAGCGGATCGCGTTTCACGCGGCGCTGCGCGAGCGGCTCGAGGCGCTGCCGGGCGTCACCGGCGTCGCGGCCGTGCTCGCGCTGCCACCCGGCGATTCGAACTTCAATCTGTCGTTCACGGTGGCCGGGCGGCCGGCGCCGAAACCCGGCGAGGAGCCGTCGCTCGAAGTGCGGCTCGCCGACGATCGCTATTTCGACGTCATGGGCATCCCGGTTCGGCGGGGACGCGTCTTCGCGGCGGCCGACCGGGCCGGCAGCACGCCCGTGGCGGTGATCACCGAGAGCGCCGCGCGGCAGTACTTCGCCGGTGAGGATCCGATCGGCAAGCGGATCGTCCTCGGCTGGCGGCGCGGGGGCGCGGGCGTCAGCGGCGAGGTGGTTGGTGTCGTCGGCGACGTCAAGGCGTTCGGTCTCGATCAGGATGCGCCGCCGCAGATCTACCTGCCGATGGCGCAGGTCGCGGTGAATACCATGGCGTTCGTCGTCCGAACTGCCGGCGATGCGAAGGTCGCGCTGCAGCCGGCGCGGCAGGCGGTCGCTGCGATCAATCCCGATCTTCCGGTCAACGCCCTTGCGACACTCGAGGATCACGTGCGCGTCTCGCTGGCCGAGCAGCGCTTCTACATGACGATCCTGGCGCTGTTCGCGGCCGTCGCGCTGATTCTGTCCGGCGTCGGCATCTTCGGCGTGCTGAGTTATCTGGTCGCGCAGCGGACGCGCGAGTTCGGTGTCCGCATTGCGCTCGGCGCCAGGCCGGGCGCGGTCGTGGCTCTGGTGCTTCGTCGCGCGGTCGGCCTGGCCGCGCTTGGCATCGCGCTTGGCGGCGTTGGCGCGTATCAGCTTGCGACGCTGCTGCAGGCGCTGCTGTTCGAGCTGAGCGCCACCGATCCGTGGACGTTCGCCGCTGCCGCGGCCGGTCTCTTCGCAATCGCGATGGTGGCCGCGTGGATCCCGGCCTATCGCGCGACGCGTGTCGACCCGGTGACCGCGCTGCGGGCGAGCTGATCGCGATCAGCCGTCCGCGCGAATCGCCTCCACGGGATTGATCCGCGCCGCCCGAGAGGCCGGCACCCAGGTTGCGATCGTCGCGACCACGGCGAGGAGCAGCGCATTGCCGGCGACCACGCCCGGTGCGACGCCGCTGATGCCGGGCATGTACGCGGCGAAGAGCTGGAGGCCGAGGTACGCCGCGATCGCGCCGGCGATCGACCCGGCCGCGGCCAGGCTCAGACCCTGTGCGACGATGCCGCGCCACACCCGCCCGGGATCGGCGCCGAGCGCGATCCGCAAGCCAATCTCGCGGGAGCGTTGCGCGACGAGCTGCGCCGTTAGACCGTAGAGGCCGATGGCGGCGACCACTACCGTGACGACCGCGAATCCACCGACGAGCGACAGCGCCAGCCGGTGCGACGCGAGGAAGCGATCGACGACCGCATCGATCGTGTGCAGGTCGTAGATCGGCACGGCCGCGTCGACATCGCGAATGGCGGCGCGAATCGCGCCGGCGATCGCGGCGGGATCGCCGTCGGCTTCGACGACCAACGACACGTTGCCGAACGGCGGGCTCTGCAGAAGCGACACGTACACCTGTTTGATGCGCTGCTCGGTCGCCTCCGGACCTCGCAGGCGTACGTCGGCGACGACGCCGACGACTTCGATCCGCGGATTCTTGCCGCCGGGACGGCCGATGGTGACGTAGCGTCCGATCGGCGACTCGCCCGCGAACAACTCGGCCGCGGCCGTGGCGCTGAGGAGCGCGACCGGCGGCGCGCCCGTGCGATCCGTCCCGGTGAAGGCCCGTCCCTGCAGTACCGGGATGCCCATGACGGTGAAGTAGTCGGGTGACGCCGACAGGTAGGATGCGTAATACGGCTCCGCCTTCGGGACCGCGGGCCGATCGGCGACGGCCACCGCTAATCCGACGCCGGTTTCGCGGCTGCCCGGCAGCATTCCCGTCGCACCGACGCGACGGACACCGGGCGTCGCCTGCAACCGCTCGGCGGCGCGATCGAAGAACGCGATGATCTGCGGCATGTTCTCGTAGCGGACCATCGGCAGCGTCAGGGTCATCGCCAGCGCGCGGCCGCCGCTGAAGCCGAGATCGATCTTCGCGACTTTCACGAGCGCGCCCACCGCCGCCGCCGACGCGGTGAGCAGGAGCAGCGCGCCCGCCATCTGAGTGACGACCAGCACGCTGCGGAAGCGCCGCCAGCCGGGCGAGCTGCTATCGTCGCGACCCGATCGAACGACGCGGCTCGCCGGCGCGGCAGCTGCGGCGGCGCCGGGCGCCAGACCGAAGACGATCACGGTGCCGGCCGCAATCGCGATCGCGGCGACGATGAGGCCGGTGTCAATCGATCCGAGTCGCAGATCTCCGAGGGCGTCCGGCGCCAGCACGCTGAGGCTCTGCAGCGTCCACGCCGCCAGCACGACGCCGGCGACGACGGCGGCGCCCGCGAGGAGCGTGCTTTCGACGAGCATCTGGCGAACGAGACGCCACCGGCTGCCGCCAAGCGCGCGGCGCACGGCGAACTCATGGCCGCGAACGGCAACGCGCGACAGGAGCAGGTTCGCGACGTTGGTGCAGACGACGAGCAGGAGCAGGGCGACGCTGGCCGAGAGAAACACCAGCACCGGACGCACTTCCCGCGTCAGCGTCGAGACGAGCGGCGTGATCGCGATGCGATTCTCGTCGCTCGTGTTTCG
>DASTCC010000350.1:0-6428 GCA_035711465.1 Vicinamibacterales bacterium | reverse complement strand
CTCGCGCGAAATGCCACGGATCCCTGCAGATCTGCAGGCGCGTGCGACCGATAACAGGAACGTGGCAAGGCCGCTCGCCGGTGTCGCGCGCCCGCGGGCGCGTCCGCGCAGCGGCTTCACAGGTCTTTCAGCGAGCTCGATCATGATTCGACACACATCTGCCCAGCCGTTCGCCCGCATCGCCGCCGCGCGCATCGTCGCGCTCGGCAGTGCGATCGTCGTCGCGACCGCCGCGGTCGCGTCGGCGCAAGGTCTGAAGCTCACGCTCGAAGAGGCGGTGAAGATGGCCGCCGCGAAGAGCGAAGCGATCACCATCGCACGATCCGCCGAGACACGCGCGGCCGCCGACTTCACCCGCGCGCGCAGTCAGCGGCTGCCGCAGCTCGCCCTGCGCGGCAGCTACGATCGCACGCTCGAGTCTGAGTATGCCGGCGTCTTCACCGACGGCGGCGCGTCCTGTTCGCCGCTGACGGTCGACTCGTCGCAATCGATGGAGCGGCGGCTCGCCGAGCTCGAGCGCGCCGCCGGTTGCGGCGCGATCGGCCGGGCGCTGAACTTCAGCGACGTGCCGTTCGGGCAGGAAAACGCCTACCGTTTCTATTTCTCGTTCAGCCAGTCGATCTACGCCGGCGGTCGGATCAGCGCGCAGGAGGCGCAGGCGCAGAACTCGCGGCGCGCCGCGGAGATCAACACCGCGACCTCGCACGCGGCGCTGGCGCTCGACGTGACCAAGGCGTTCTTCGACGCGCTGCTCTCCGACCGGCTGGTCGCGATCGCCGAGCTCGCTCACGCGCAGGCATCGGCCGCGTACGACCAGGCGCGCCAGTCCGTCGCCGCAGGCCGCCAGCCCGAGTTCGAACAGCTCCGCGCCGAAGTGACGCGCGACAACCAGCGCCCGCTCGTCATCCGCCGCAAGGCCGAGCGTGACGTCGCCTACCTGCGCCTGCGTCAACTCCTCGAGGTCGCGCCCGGCACCCAGCTCGAGCTCGAGGCCGACCTGATGCTCGACCAGCTGCCCGAGCCGCTCGCGCCCGATGCGCTGCCTGGCCTCACCGCCAGCGCCCTCGACACGGAACGCGCCCACATCCGCCAGGCCGAGCTGACGCTGCAGGCGCGCGAAAGCGCGCTGTCGATGGCGCGCGGCGAGCGCCTGCCGACGCTCAACGTCAACTCGCTGTACGGCAAGGTCGGCTACCCGACGGCGGGCATGTGGCCGCAAGGCGGCGACTTCCGGACCAACTGGACGGTCGGCGCGACGCTCGACGTGCCGCTGTTCACCGGGCGCCGCGTCGCCGCCAACGTCCGCGGCGCGCAGGCCGACGTCGACGAAGCGGAAGCGCGCGTCAAGCAGGCACGCGAGCTCGCCGAGCTCGAAGCCGCGACGGCGCGCGAGAATCTGTCGGCCGCCGAAGCGGTCTGGCAGGCGAGCGCCGCCACGATCCAGCAGGCGCGACGCGCCTATGAAATCGCCGAGCTTCGCTACCGCGAGGGCATCTCGACGCAGCTCGAGCTCTCCGACGCGCGGCTCGCGCTGCAGCTGGCCGAGGCGAATCGCGCACTGGCCGCCCGCGATCTGCAGGTCTCGCGCGCGCACCTCACGCTGCTGCCGCTTCTCCCCGTGGGCAGTCGATGACGATGAAATCGTTCGTTCGGTCGGGCGTGCTCGCCGCGCTCGCCGGCGCGGCCGGGTGCAGCGGCACCGATCCGGTCGCCGGCGCGGCGGCCAGCGACGTCGTCCAGCTCGCCAACGAGAACGTCGCCACCGCGACGCTGGCGACGCTCTCGGCGGGGCCGAGGATCTCGGGTCAGCTGTCGCCGGCGCGTGAGGCGACAGTCCGCGCCCAGGTCGGCGGATCGATCGTGCGGTTGAACGTCGATCGCGGCCAGCCGGTTCGCGGCGGGGCGACGATCGCGCAGATCTCGTCGCGCGACCTGCAGGACACGGCGACCTCGGCGAGCACCGTGGTCACGTCCGCGGAGACCGCGCTCGCGGTCGCGCAAAGCGAACTGCAGCGCACCGAGACGCTCGTGAAGGGCGGCGCGCTCGCCGCGCGCGATCTCGAACAGGCGCGCAACGCCGTCGCCAACGCGCAGGCGCAGCTGGCCTCGGCGAAGTCGCGTCACGTCTCGGCGCAGCAACTGCTCGACGACACCGCGGTGCGAGCGCCCTTCTCGGGCGTGATCAACGAACGTCCGGCCAACCTCGGCGACGTCGTCGCACCGGGCACGCCGATCGTCACCATCATCGATCCGTCGAGCATGCAGCTCGAGGCGCTCGTGCCATCCGATCAGATCGCCTCGGTTCGTCAGGGCATGCCGGTGAAGTTCAACATCCGCGGCTTTCCGAATCAGACGTTCACCGGCACCATCCAGCGCGTCGCGCCGACGGCGGACATCGTGACGCGTCAGGTTGCGATCTTCGTGCAGATGCCCAACGTCGACGGCAAGCTGATCGCCGGTCTCTTCGTCGAAGGCCGCGTCGAGACGGCGGCGCGCAAGGGCGTGGTCGTACCGCTCGGCGCGGTCGACGAGACCGGCCCGTTCCCGACCGTGACCCGGGTCAGCAACGGTAAGGCCGAGCGCGTCATCGTCGAGCTCGGCATTCGCCAGTCGGACACGGAACTGGTCGAGGTCGTGAAAGGCATCAGCGCCGGCGACGTGCTGATCACCGGATCCGCCAAGGGCGTCTCGCCCGGGACACCGGTCAAGGTGGTCGGCTGATCGCATCGATCGACCCGCGCCATGTTCATCTCCGATCTCGCGATTCGCCGGCCGGTCGTCACCATCGTCAGCGTGGTGACGCTGGTGCTGTTCGGGCTGGTCTCGCTCGTGCTGCTCCAGACCGACGAGTTCCCCGACGTCGCGCCGCCGATCGTCGTCGTCTCGCTGCCCTATCCCGGCGCCTCGCCTGACACGGTTGAGCGCGACGTTACCGATCCGGTCGAAGAAGCGATCGCCGGGATCAGCGGCGTCCGCAAGGTCAGTTCCAATTCACTCGACAGCTACGCCGTCGTCGTCGTCCAGTTCAGCTACGACAAGGACATGGGCGAGGCGACGCAGGAGATTCGCGATCAGATCAGCGCGGTCCGCGGCGACCTGCCGGCCGACATGGAGGAGCCGGCGCTCACCCGCGTGAATCCGGGCGACATGCCGATCGTCAGCCTGTCGCTGGCGTCGAAAACGATGACGGTCGGCCAGCTCACGCTGCTCGCCGACCCCGGTATTTCCCGCCGGCTGCGCGGACTCTCGGGCGTCGGCAGCGTCGACATCGTCGGCGCGAACACGCGCGAGATGACGGTCGACCTGAAGCCCGACGCGCTCGCCGCCGCCAACGTCAGCGTCGGCGAAGTCGTCGCCGCGCTCCAGGCGCAGAACCTCTCTGTCCCGGTCGGCCGGGTCCTCGGCCAGCACGACGAGCGCAACATCCGCCTCGGCGGCCGGGTGACGACGCCGGACGATTTCGCGAACATCGTGATCGCCGAGCGCAGCGGCCGGATGGTGCGGCTCGGCGACCTCGCCTTCGTCCACGCCGGCGTCGAGGAGCCGCGATCGGCGGCGCGCTTCTCCGGCGAAGAAGCGGTCGGCATCAACGTCAGGAAATCGAAGGGCTACAGCACGACCACGGTCGCCGACGCGGTACGCGCGGAGGTGGCGACGATCCAGGCGACGCTGCCCGACGGCGTCGAGCTGCGCCTGGTCCGCGACGCCGGCGTGCGCGTCTCCAACTCGGTGGCGAGCGTTCAGCGTGCGCTCTTCGAAGGCGCGCTGCTCACCGTGCTGACGGTGTTCGTGTTCCTCAACTCCTGGCGTTCGACGGTGATCACCGGCCTGGCGCTGCCGGTCTCGGTGCTGGCTTCGTTCATCGCCGTGCTCGCCTTCGGCTTCACGCTGAACATCATGTCGCTGCTCGGCCTCTCGCTGGCGATCGGCATCCTGATCGATGACGCCATCGTCGTCCGCGAGAACATCGTCCGCCACATCGAGCTCGGCAAGGACCACTACACCGCGTCACGCGACGGCACGTCGGAGATCGGCCTCGCGGTCGCGGCGACGACGTTCTCGATTGTCGTCGTCTTCGTGCCGATCGCGTTCATGGGCGGCGAGGCGCAGGAATGGTTCGCGCCGTTCGCGCTGACGATCGCCTGCTCGGTCCTGGTGTCGCTGTTCGTGTCGTTCTCGCTCGACCCGATGCTCTCGGCGTACTGGCCCGAGCCACACGTGCCGATGGCGAGGCGGTCGTGGCTGTCGCGCGCGCTGGCGCGCTTCAACGACTGGTTCAACGCACAGGCCGACCGCTACAAGCGGGTGATCGCCTGGGCGCTGCGCCATCGGCTGGCGATGACGTTCATCGCCGTCGCTGCGTTCGTCGGCGCGCTGGCGATGCCGATGCTCGGCCTGCTCGGCGGCGGCTTCGTGCCGATGCAGGACATCTCCGAGTTCGTCGTCAACGTCGAGACGCCGCCAGGATCCAACCTGGTCTACACGACGAGGAAGGCCGAAGAGATCGCCGCGATCGCACGGACCCTTCCCGGCGTGTCGCACACCTACACGACCATCGGCGGCGACACCGGAGCGGTGGACGAAGGCCAGGTGTACGTCAGCCTCGCGCCCAAGGCCCGCCGCAGCCGGAGCCAGCAGCAGATCGAGGGCGAGCTGCGCCGGCGGCTCGTGGCGATCGGCGGCATCACCGCGTCGGTGACGTCGGGCCGTTTCGACAATCAGAAGCAGATTCAGATTCAGGTTCGCGGGCCGGATCTCCAGGAGCTCCACCGCATCGCCGATCAGGTGCTGGTCGCGGTGCGTGCCGTCCCCGGCGCCATCGACGTCGGTCTGACGACGCGCGGGCAGCGGCCCGAGCTCGACGTGCGCGTCGATCGAGCGCTGGCGGGATCGCTCGGGGTCAGCGTCGCCGACGTCGCCCAGGCGATTCGCCCCGCGTTTGCGGGCGTCGACGCCGGCGACTGGATGGATCCGACCGGCAAGACGCGCGACGTGACCGTGCGGCTCTCGCCCGAGTCGCGTCGCAATGCCGCCGACCTGGCGACGCTGCCGATCGTCGTGCGCGACGGACAAGGCCGGCCGGTGACGCTGCCGCTCGGACAGGTGGCGACGATCAAGTCGGCGCAGGGTCCGGCGCGGATCGAACATCTCGATCGGCAGCGGCTGATCACCGTCGGCGCGAACATCGTCGACCGGCCGCCGACGGAGGTCATCGCCGGCATCGATCGCGCGATGCGCTCGATCTCGCTGCCGCCCGGCTATGCGATCACGCAGGGCGGCGATGCCGAAGACACGCGCGAGATCTTCAGCCGCGTGGGCCTCGCGCTTGGCGTCGCCGTGATGCTGATGTACCTCGTGCTCGTCGTCCAGTTTGGATCGTTCCTCGATCCGCTGGCGATCATGCTGTCGCTGCCGCTGTCGCTGATCGGCGTCGTCGGCATGCTGATGCTGACCGGCGACACGCTGAACATCATGAGCCTCATCGGCGTGATCCTGCTGATGGGCATCGTCGCCAAGAACGCGATCCTGCTGATCGACTTCGCGAAGTGGTCCGAAGACAAGGGCGTGCCGCGGCACGAGGCCCTGGTCGAGGCCGGCCGCGCCCGCCTGCGGCCGATCATGATGACGACGCTGGCGCTCATCGCCGGCATGGTGCCGGTGGCGCTCGGCCATGGCGAAGGCGGCGACTTCCGCGCGCCGCTCGGCCGCGCCGTGATCGGCGGCGTGATCACGTCGACGCTGCTGACGCTGCTCGTCGTGCCGACCTTCTACGACATCCTCGCGAGCGTGCGCGATGCGGTACGCGGCACTCGCCGCAGACCCGTGTCGCCGCCGGTGGTGGCGCCGCCGCCACGCGCCGTCACCGCGACGGCGCCGAGTCCGACACCGATCGCGGCCCGGCCGGCAGTCCCGGCGGCGGCAGCGGCCTCGACCGCCATCGCCGCCGCACCGGCCGCGCGCACGGTCGCGCCATGGCATGCGCCACTCGCTCCACACGCACCGGCCAAACCCGCACCGGTGCCGGCACCAGCGCCCCGGCCAGCGCAAGCACCATCGCCGACGGCCACCACGCCATCACCCGCCGTAGTGCGTCCCGCGACGACACCCGCACCGCCGGCAACCGGACTGGCGACGAGACCAACGCCGCCGCCGCCGCCCCCAGCACCGGCCGCACCACCGCGCGCCATCACCGCGCTGCTCGAAGCCGCTCGCGCCGCCGAACGTCGCCGCTGAGTGAAGAACGGCCCGGACGGGTACTCCGATCCTGTGCTACTCTCTCTCGGAGACTATGACACCTCTCACTTCGGTGGTCTTCGAGATCCTCGTGTCGCTCGCCTCGGAGGATCGACACGGGTATTCGATCCTCACGGACATTCGCGCCCGGACCGGCGAGCCGCTCCGGCCCGGGTCGCTGTACCGTGCGCTCA
>DASTCC010000349.1:0-3292 GCA_035711465.1 Vicinamibacterales bacterium | reverse complement strand
GGCGCGACGTGCTCGATCGGCTGGTCGCGCTCGGCGAGCTGGAGAGCGAAGCCACGGACGAGGCGGTGCTCGCCGAACGGCTCGGCCAGCCGGTGCGGGTCGTCCTCGGAGACGCGAAGAACGTGAAGATCACGACACCGGAAGATCTGACGGCGGCGCGCGCGGCGATGGCAGTCGTCCCCCGGGTCGGGACCGGCTACGACCTGCATCGTCTCGAGCCGGGCCGTCCGCTGGTCCTTGCCGGGGTGACGATTTCGACCGAGCTCGGGCCGGTCAGCCATTCGGACGGCGACGTGCTGTGTCATGCGCTGATCGACGCCATGCTCGGCGCCGCCGGCGCCGGCGACATCGGCAAGCTGTTTCCGAACACCGACGCGGCCTGGAAAGACGCGTCCGGTCTCGATCTGCTGGCGCGTGCCGACACGGCGCTTCGCGCCAAGGGCTGGCGGGTGTCGAACGCGGACGTGACCATCGTCCTCGAGCGGCCCAGGCTCGGCCCGTCCATCGACGCCATTCGCGGGCACGTCGCGCGGGTGCTCGGCATCGGCATCGAACAGGTGAGCGTGAAGGCCAAGACCAACGAACAGGTCGATGCCGTCGGCCGCGGCGAGGCCATCGCCGCGCATGCGATTGCGATGCTGGTCAGCGGAGCCGGCGCATGACGATCCGCGTCCGTTTCGCGCCGAGTCCGACCGGCCATCTGCACGTCGGCAACGCGCGTACGGCGCTCTTCAACTGGCTGCTGGCGCGGCGCCACGGCGGCGCCATGGTGTTACGGATCGAAGACACCGACGCCGAACGATCGACGCGCGAGTCCGAGCACAGCATTCTCGACGACCTGCGCTGGCTCGGACTGACCTGGGACGAGGGGCCCGACACGCCGGGCCCCTACGGCCCGTACCGCCAATCCGACCGGCTCGCGTCGTACCGTGACGCCGCGCAGGGGTTGATCGCGCGGGGGCTTGCGTACTACTGCTTCTGCTCACCGGCAAAGCTCGAGCAGGAGCGCGCCGCGGCGCTCGCGAGCGGCGCGGCGCCCAAGTATTCGGGGACCTGTCGCGCGCTTGCGCCCGCCGATTCGGCGGCGCGGGTCGCCTCGGGCGAAGCGGCGGCCATCCGTTTCGTCGTCCCGCCTTCGCGTGACGTCACCTTTCGGGATCTCGTGCGCGGCGACGTCACCATCAGCACGGACGTCATCGGCGATCCGGTCATCGTTCGATCCGACGGCAACCCGGCCTACAACTTCGCCGTGGTCATCGACGATGCGGCGATGGCGATCACGCATGTGATCCGCGGCGAGGATCACATCTCGAATACGCCGCGACAGATCCTGATCTACGAAGCGCTCGGCGCGACGCCTCCGGCGTTTGCGCATCTGTCGCTCGTGCTCGGACCCGACCATGCGCCGCTCTCCAAACGCCACGGCGCGACGAGCGTGGCCGAGTTCCGCGAGCGCGGCTATCTGCCCGAGGCGCTGGTGAACTACCTCGCGCTGCTGGGCTGGTCGCCGGGAGAAAACGAAGAGCTCCTGCCGATCGCCGAGATGGCGCGTCGCTTCGACTTGTCGACCGTGAGCCACAGCGCGGCGGTATTCGACACGGCGAAGCTGGCGTGGATGAACCGGCACTACATGAAGGACGCCGAGCCGGCGCGGCTCGCGCGCGAAGCGCTGAAGTACTTCGCGCGCGCCGGGTACGTGCTCCACGGCACGAACGCCTCGCTCGACTACGTCGAGTCGTTGCTGCCGATGTGCGTCGGGTCGGTGGACCGCCTCGAGGAGATTCCCGAGCGGCTGTCGTTCCTGTTCGACTGGCAGGGCGACGCGGCCGCGGCGCTGACCGCCAACGAGCCGGACGGCGCCGAAGTGATTCGCGCGTTTGCCGACGTCGTCACGTCGGTCGGGCCGCTGGATCGCGACGGGTTCCGTGCGGCTGCATCCAAAGCGAAGGTTGCGACATCCAAGAAAGGGCGAGCGCTCTTCCATCCCATCCGGGTGGCCCTGACCGGGGCCGATTCAGGACCCGAGCTCGATCTGGCGGTGCCGGCGATCGATCGCGGCGCGGAACTGCCGTCCACGAGCGGCGTCGCGCCGGTAATCTCGGTCGCCGAACGGGCGATGATCGTCGCCGGAAAGCTGGGATAGGCGCGCCGAGATGTTGATTTACGGGATCCACGCCGTCACAGAGGCGCTCAGTGCCAGGCGCGTAGCGCGGCTGGTTCACACGCGGGGCGCGGGCTCGCGGGTTGACGCGCTCGTCGCGCGCGCCTCCGAGCTGAGGATTCCGATCGAGACGCTCGATCGACGGGCGCTCGACAAGCTGACGCACGGCGGCGTGCACCAGGGCGTCGCCGCCGAGGTGCAGGCCGTGGCCGCGTTCACGGTCGACGAACTCGTACGGGACGTCGAGGGGCCGCCGCTGCTCGTGGTCCTCGACTCGGTGGAGGATCCGCAGAACGTCGGCGCGATTCTCCGATCGGTGGACGCCGCGGGCGCGCACGGCGTGATTCGGCAGGCGCGCCACTCGGCGCGGCTGGACGGCGCGGCCGCGAAGGCCTCGGCCGGGGCCGTCGATCACGTGAGGATCGCGACCGTGGTGAACATCGCCCGGGCCCTCGAGGACCTCAAGGAGCTTGGCGTCTGGACCATCGGCTTCGACGGGAGCGCGGACGACCGCTACGACGAGGTCGACTACCGGCTGCCGACCGCGATCGTCGTCGGTGCCGAGGGCACGGGGCTCCGCCGGCTCGTCCGGGAGACGTGCGACAGGGTGGTGTCCATCCCGATGGCGGGCGCCGTTTCCAGCCTGAATGTGTCGGTGTCAGCGGCGGTCGGCCTGTTCGAGGCGGCCCGCCAGCGTCGCCAGGGGCAGGAGACCGCGACCCGGCGCGGCTCCCGGCGCCCGTCGCGACCGGAATAAGATCTATAAAGTTGCGCCTGACGGGCCTGGATATTGCCGGGTTGGCATGGGCCGTGCTACCATTTCCGTTTTGTTCGGCTGGCGTAGCTCAGTCTGGTAGAGCAGCTGATTTGTAATCAGCCGGTCGGGGGTTCAAATCCCTTCGCCAGCTCCAGTGTTCCGGGCCGCACCCCACATACCGAGTCGCAAGGAACCTCTGTCGTTCCAGGCTGATGGCGGGATCAGGTGATGGCTCCCAGTCGATGCCACCAGGGAGCCAGATGGTGGCGCGTCGTCACACGGGAACCTGGAGCGGCAGCGAAGAGGACGCGGGGGTGTCGGGGAGTCGGGTCCGGGCGAGGTAGCGAAGCGGTCAAACGCAGCAGACTGTAAAT
>DASTCC010000348.1:0-6576 GCA_035711465.1 Vicinamibacterales bacterium | reverse complement strand
CGCCCGCCAGCGCTACTCGGCGCGCAGAACCTGGGTGGGATCGGTCCGCGCGGCGCGGAGCCCCGGCACGGAGCTCGCCAGAATCGCCGCGGCGGCAAGGATGAGTCCGACCGCCGCGAAGACCCGGGGATCGCGCGCCGGCACATCGTAGAGGAAGCCAGTGACGACCGGCGCCAGCAGCCACGCCAGGATCAGGCCGAGAATCACGCCGCCGCCGCACGCGCGCAGTCCGTTGCCGATGACGAGTCCGACGATCGACGTCGAGGTCGCGCCGAGCGCCGACCGCACGCCCATCTCGCGGCGGCGGCCTTCGACTTCGAAGGCGACGATGCTGTAGAGGCCGACCGCCGCCACTGCCAGCGCGATGACGCCGAAGACGCTGAACAGCGCCGCGCCGATCCGCCAGGCACGGAGCTGCGGCGAAATCAGATCGTCGACCGGCCGCGCCGCGGCGTAGCGCAGCGTCGGATCCAGGGCCAGCGCTTCACGGCGCACGATCTCGGCGATGCGCGCCTGCGCGCCGGCATCGGCCGCGCGGATCACGATGCGCCCGCCGCTGCGAAGGTTGCCGGCCGCCTGCGCGATCGGGATGTAATAGAGCAGCGACTCGCCTTCGACGATGCCCTCGCGGCGGGTGTTCTCCGCGATGCCCACGACCGTCGAGCACGGCGCATTGTCGTCGCCGATCCGCATGCACTGGCCAAGCGCGCTGACGCCAGGCCAGAACAGACGCGCCATCGTGCGGTTGACAACGGCGACGCGCGGGGCGCCGTCGACGTCAGCCTCGGTGAACGCGCGGCCTTCGACGATCGAGGTGCCGACCGTCGCGAAGTAATTGGGCTCGACAGCGGCGATGTACGGGCCTCCGTCCTCGACGCGCGGCCGTTCAGGCAGTCCGGGAATGTTGAGACGCACGGCCCACGACGACACGAAGGGGAGCGTGCCCGAGACACGCGTGTCCAGGTCGACCCCTGGAATCCGCGAGATGCGCGCGCGGACGTCGTCCAGGAAGTCAGGGGCGGCTGGAGACTCGCCGCGCACGAGCGACACGACCATCAGGCGGTCGGCTTCGATGCCGAGGTCGATGGCCTGCGCCGCGTTCAGACTGCGGACGAACAGTCCCGCGCCGACGAGCAGCAGCACCGTGAGCGCGCCCTGGACGAGCAGCATCGCGGACTGGCCGCGCGACCGGCGCCGCGACAGCCGGCTGCCCTCGGTGCGCAGCGCGCCGGCCAAATCCGTGCGATCCACCCGCCAGAGCGGCAGCGCGGCGGCGAACCCGCCGCCGGCGACGGCAAGCGCCGCGACGAGTCCGAGCAGTCGGAGATCGATGGCGACGTCGAGCCACGCGACGTTCGGAAACAGCAGACGCTGAACCGCCGGCGCGCCGACCGCCGCGATGCCGACCGCGACGGCCGCGCCAATCAACGCGAGGCCCGCGCCTTCGACCGCCTGTTCGATGATGAGCCGTCGCTTGCCGCCGCCGAGTGCGAGGCGCAGCGCCAGCTGCGCGCGCCGCCGCAGCGACCGCGCCAGAAACAGGTTCGCGGCGTTCGCGACCGCCACGATCAACACCAGCATCGAGACGAGTCCGACGAGCGCCGCCATGCCGATGTCGCCGGAGGCGGTCTGTCCGCGCACCGGATTGAGCGGCGTCAGCGAGACTCGCGACTGGCTCTCGGACTCGCGTTCGCCGGCGTACGCCTGACGCCGCAGCTCGGTGAGCTCGTCGCTGACGGCCGCGTCGGTGGCGCCCGGCGCCAGTCGCACCACCGCGCCCATCCAGCGGAAGCCGCGGCTGGTTCGCCACGGGCCGGAGACCTGCTCGTCCGACGCCGCCTCCAGCGGCAGGAAGACGTCGGTCCGCGTGACGGCGCTGCCCGTGAAGTGCCGCGGCGCGACGCCGATCACGGTGTACCTGTGATCTTCGATCTGCAACGTCTGCCCGAGGACGCTGGCGTCGCCGTTGAAGCGCCGCTGCCAGAACGCATGGCCGAGCACCACCACCCGCGCGCCCTCGCGCGCGCTCTCGTCGTCAGTGAAGAAGCGCCCGATCGCCGGTGTGGTGCCGAGAAGGGGGAAGTAGCCGGCGGTCACGAACCTGGCGAAGATCCGTTCGGCGGACTCGCCGCTGCCAAAGAGCAGCGGCGACGCGCTCTCGCCCGCCGCACCGGCGAGCAGCTTGCTCTGCCGCAGGTCGAGATAGTCGAGGTAGCCGAGCTCCGTTGTCGCTATCGTCGCGCCGCTGGCATTCGTGCGATGGACGACGACGCGCCGGAGCTCGGAGGGCGACCGGAGACCAGGCGGTTCGCTCAGCACCAGGCGATCGACCAGTCCAAAGGTGATCGCGTTGACGCCCAGTCCGAGCGCGAGCATCGCGACCACGCCGAGCGCGAAGCCGGGCGAGCGGCGGATGTCGCGACCCACGGCACGGACGCTGCTCGAGATGATGTCCATCGACGTTCTCCAGCGATAGGCCTGATCGCGCGCCACGTCGAGCGCGACCAGGCGATCGCGATACGGCGCGGCTGCGCCGAACCTGCGGTGCGCTTCGGCTTCGGCTTCCGCGCGGCTGTAGCCGGCCGCGACGAGCTCGTCGACGGTCGCGGCGCGGTGGAAGGCGAGCTCGGCATCGACGTCGGCCTCGACGCGCGCCCGGTCGAGCCCCGCTCCGCGGTCGCGGGTCATGACGACGAGCGCCGCGAGGGCGCGTCCAGCACTTTGAAGAGGGCGGTCGTGCTCTTGCGCCAGGTCTCGGTCTGAGCCTTCAAGGTCCGCCGCCCGCCGGGGGTGAGCGTGTAGTACTTGGCGCGGCGCCCGGTTTCCGATGTTTTCCACTCGTGGCGGAGCAGGCCGGCTTTCTCGAGCCGATGCAGCGCGGTATAGAGTGCGCCTTCCTCGATGACGAGCTGGTCGTCGGTGGTCTCACGCATCCACCGCGCGACGCCGTAGCCATGATTCGGCCGCGCCGCGAGCGCCTTGAGCACCATCACGTCGACCGACCCGGGCAGCAGACCGAACAGCATCGCGTCACACCCCTCAACCCACTATACCTCACGTCTTCAGGGATGTGACGCTGGCGCCGGCGATTCGGTTGGCCCGCCGCCCGCCGCCCGTTGCCCGCAGCTGCCCGCCTTGTCGCCGCCCGCCCGACCTGAGTATCCTCAGACGCATGAATCAGCGCGTCTCCCGTCGCGAAGTGCTCACCGGCCTTGCCGCCGCCGCTCTCACCGCGTTGCCGCGGCCGTCGAGCGCGCAGACCGCGAAGTCCGCCGGCCATCTCGAGGTCCATAAGGATCCGCAGTGCGGCTGCTGCAGCCTGTGGGTCGATCACATGAAGGCCAACGGCTTCACCGCCGCCGTTCGTGACGGCGACGTCGCGCCGATCAAGGCGAAGCACAAGATCACGCCGGCGCTTTCGAGCTGCCATACCACCCTCATCGGCGGGTACGTCATCGAGGGGCATGTGCCGGCAAGCGACGTGAAGCGCCTCCTCGCCGAGAAGCCCAAGGGCATCGTCGGCCTCACCATTCCCGGGATGCCGCAGAGCGCGCCGGGCATGGACATGAAGCCGTTTCAGCCTTACACGGTGCTGAGCTTCGACGCCCAGGGCAAGACCGCCGTCTACGCGAAACACGACAAGGCCTGACGCGGGCCTCCCCGTGCGCTTCGAGACCACCCGGTGGAGCCTCGTGCTGGCCGCCGGCGGCGACGATTCGGTTGCCGCCCGCACCGCCTTCGGCCGCTTGTACGAGACCTACTGGTATCCGGTCTACGCCTACGTGAGACGGCGCGGCCGTGATGCCGAGGCGGCCAGGGATCTGACGCAGGCGGTGTTCGCGTCGCTGTACGAGCGGCGCGACTTCGAGCATCTCGATCGCGCCCGCGGCCGCTTCCGATCGTTCCTGCTCGCCGCCACCCAGCACTACCTCGCCAACGACGCGGCGTATCGTCACGCCGCCAAACGCGGCGGCGGCGTCGCGCCGCTGCCGCTCGAGAGCGATCGTGCCGAAGAGCGCTATCGTCACGAGCCGGCCGATCGCCAGACGCCTGAAACGCTGTTCGACCGCCGCTGGGCGCTCACCGTCATCGAACGGACGATGGCGACGCTGCGCGAGGACTACGAACGGGCAGGCCGGGCGGCGCTGTTCGACGCGCTTCAGAGCTCGCTCCTCGGCGAGACCACCGACGGCGGCTACCAGGCGATCGCGACAGCGACAGGGCAAACGGCCGGCGCGGTCAAGACGTCCGCGCACCGGCTCCGGCGGCGCTTTCAGGACGAGCTGCGCCGTCAGATCGAAGCGACCGTCCACGACCTCGACGACGTCGACGACGAAATCCGGTCTCTGATTCGGGCGATCGCGGATTGATCGGGCGGGGCCACCGCGGTCCCTGTAACCTTTCGCCGGAAACGTGTCTGATCCGGGCATGGAACAGGTCCCCGCTGGCGCTCGCTGTCCCACGTGCGGCGCGGTCCGGCCGCCCGACGCGCCCGGCGGGTTGTGCCCGGCGTGCCTGCTCGGCGTCGCCGCCGAACCGGACGGAGCGTCGTCGGGCGGCGATGCGACACGCCTGACGACGAACCAGCCGGTTCGGCTCGAGCGCGCGACCGGCGCGGAAGGCAGCGACGACCTCACGCGAATCTCGCAGGATCGTCCGTCGCCACCAGATGCCGCCTCGGCCCGCGTCGTGCCCGTGCCCGGCCAGCCGTTCGGACCGTATCTCGTCACGCGACTGCTCGGGCGCGGCGGGATGGGGGAGGTCTACGAGGTCGAGCAGCGCGACACCGGGCGACGGCTCGCGCTGAAGGTCCTGCGCGGCCGGATTGGCGGCGCGGAGAACCGCGCGCGCTTCCTGCGCGAGGGCCAGCTCGCCGCGTCGGTCAGCCATCCGCACACGGTCTACATCTACGGCAGCGAAGAGATCGCCGGCGCGCCGGTGATCGCTATGGAGCTTCTGTCCGGCGGGACGCTGCAGGATCGCGTCACCGAGGGCGGTCCCATGCCGGTCGCCGACGCGGTACGCGCGGTCCTCGAGATCATCGGCGGGCTGGACGCGGCACAGGCCGCGGGCATCCTGCACCGCGACATCAAGCCCTCGAACTGCTTCACCGACGCCGACGGCGGCGTCAAGGTGGGCGACTTCGGCCTCTCGATCTCTACGCTAGCGAGCGACGTCGGCGCTGGCGTCACGACCCAGGGATTCGAAGGGACGCCGCAGTTCGCCGCGCCCGAGCAGCTGCGCGGCGAGCCGCTCGACGTGCGCGCCGACATCTACGCCGTCGGCGCGACGCTCTACTACCTGCTCACCGGCCAGCCGCCGTTCCAGGCGCACGATCTTCGTGAGCTGGTGGCGCTGGTGACGACGGCGCCGCCTCCCTCGCCGCGCGTCAAGGCCCCGCAGGTGCCCGCGCCGCTCGCGCAGGTGGTGATGCGCTGTCTGGCGAAGGACCCCGCGGACCGTCCGTCTTCCTACGCCGCGCTGGCCGAGCAGCTGCGGCCGTTCGCGACCACGCCTGCGGTGCCGGCCGGTCTCGGCTCGCGGCTGCTGGCGGGCGTGATCGACGCCGTGATCATCGGCGCGCCCATCAACATGATCACGTCGTCCCAGACGCGCGCGATGCCGTCAGGATTTCAGGCCTCGATCGACACTGCGGCGATCTGGTCGCTGATCGCGGGCGCGCTCTACTTCCTGATCCTCGAAGGGCGCTGGGCGGCGTCGCTTGGCAAGCGGCTGCTCGGGCTGCGCGTGATCTCGGCGCGCGGATCGTTGACATGGAAACAGGTGGCGATCCGCACGGTCCTCTACTACTCGCCGTCGAGCCCGACGCTGCTCGCGACGCTCCTCGTTGGCGCACCGGCGCTGACGGTGTGGTTGAACGCGCATCCGCTGTGGGCGGTGCTGTTCGCGATCTCGAACTTCATCCTGCTCGGCTGCCTCTTCCTCACGGCGCGCGCCCGCAACGGGCGCGCCGCGATCCACGATCTCGCCAGCGGCACGCGGGTCGTCGTCAGCGCCGCGGCGACGCGGCTGACGGGGCGCGGAACCGTGGGCCCCACGCCGGACGCGGCGGCTTCGCGGGCGAAGATTCGGATTGGGCCGTTCGAGGCGGATGCCACCGTGCCAGCGGCAGACGGCACCATGCTCGCCGAAGGATTCGATCCCGTTCTGCGGCGGCGCGTCTGGATCCACGTGGTGCGGCCGGGCACGCCGCCGCTCGATCCGGTGAGACGCGACACCGGCCGTCCCGGGCGCCTGCGCTGGCTGACCGGCCGCCGGGATGAGGGCGGGCAGTGGGACGCGTTCGAAGCGCCGGACGGCATGCCGCTCGACGCCATCGCCCGCGCGTCGGCGACGTGGGCCGTCGCCAAGCGGTGGCTCGTCGATCTCGCGGCCGAGTTGCAGGAGAGCGCGGCCGAGGGCTCCATGCCGGTCCTCGCGCTCGACCGGGTGTGGATACGCGCCGACGATCGCGCCGTGCTGCTCGATTTTCCGGTTCCGACGACGATGCTGGGCCCGGCGCCGGCGCCGGCAGCGTCGGCCAGGCCGCTTACCGATCCGATGGCGTTTCTTGCC
>DASTCC010000347.1:0-10364 GCA_035711465.1 Vicinamibacterales bacterium | reverse complement strand
GGCGCCAAGGCCGAGGTCTCCGGCCCCATGGTCGGCGCGACCATGGGCCTGCTCGCGTTCCTGATGGCGTTCACCTTCAACGCCGCCGCCGGTCGTCACGAGGCGCGGCGGACGCTGGTGATGGACGAGGCCAACGCCGTCGAACGGCTCTGGCTGCGCGCCAACTTCCTCGTCGAGCCCTATCGCAGCGCGACCCGCGACCTGATTCGCCAGTACGTCGACCTGCGCGTCAAGGCGATCTCTGGCCAGATCGACGTCGCCGAGGCGGTGCGGCAGTCGACGGCACTACAGGCGCGGTTGTGGACCCAGGCGGTCGAGATCTCCGGGCGGAAGGACGCGATTGCCGTCTCGATGAACCTCTACGTCCAGGCGCTGAACGACGTCTTCGACCTTCAGGCCAAGCGGGTCACCGTCGGCCTGCGCAGCCGCATCGCGCCGAGCATCTGGCTGGCGCTGATGCTGCTCCTCGCCGGCGGGATGATCATGGTCGGTGTGCAGGTCGGGCAAAGCGGCGTTCGCAACCGCGCCATCGAGCTGGCGCTGGCGCTCTCGTTTTCCATCGTCTTCTTCACGATCGTCGATCTCGACCGGCCGCTCGAGGGGCTGATCGACGTCAGCCAGCAGGCGACGCTCGACCTGCAGCAGAAGATCCTCGCGCGCTGAGCGGCCGGCGCGAGCGGCTTGCCCCGCGCCGGCCGCCCGTCCGCCGTTACGGCTTCGTTGTCGCGGGCTGCTGCCTGACGTACTTCTCCGGGTTTGCCGTGAACTCGTTCTTGCACGCCTCGGAGCAGAAGTAATACGTCTTGCCCTGATGCGTCGTTTTGGCCGCCGCCGTCTTCTCGTCAATGTTCATGCCACACACGGGATCGGTTGCCATGGATTTCCTCCTGAATGCCGCAGGCGATCCGGTTCAACTCGGATGCCAGTGCAAAGTCCGGCGTGGCGGAGCGCCGGCCGGGGACCGCTGACGCTACACGGCCACGATTGAGCAGCGGCGCGCCACACGTTGGCAGCGTATCGACGATTGAACTCGCGTGATCGCGCTGCTAGACTGAGCGTCTTCACTACTCCCCAGATCACCCGTACGGCGCACGTGCGGTTCGGCGTGCGCCTGCGCGTTCTCGCGTCCGAGCAGGAAAGGAAGGCAACCATGCAAGTGCGAGACGTCATGAGGTCCCCGGTGGTCACCTGCAGCGTCGGCAGCGATCTCAACCATGCCGCCGAGCTCATGTGGGATCACGACTGCGGCGTCGTCCCCGTCGTCGACGACCAGGGCCGGCTGGCCGGCATCGTCACCGATCGCGATGTGTGCATGGCCGCGTACACGCAAGGCGGCACGTTGCGATCGATTCCCGTCCGCTCGGCGATGGCCAGTCACGTGCTGGTCTGCCATCTCAATGACTCCCTGACGCTGGCCGAAGAACTGATGCGCGAAGGGCAGGTGCGGCGCGTGCCCGTCATCGACGACGAGGGCCGGCCGATCGGCATCATCTCGATGAGCGATCTGGCGCGGCTCGCCGATCGGGCGCGCAAGAACGCCGTCGATCGCGAGATCGTGCAGACCTTGTCGGCGGTGTCGATGCCGAGGCAGCAGACCGAGACCGCGAAGGCCGAAGAGCCGGCACGACGGATTCCGGTCGTCTGACGAAACGCCAGCGCCGCCGGTGTTCTGAGATCTCAGAACGCCGGCGGCGCTGGACGCGGCGAAGCGAACGATCAGGAAACGCGGGACACGAACGGACGTCCGGCCCGCGCTTCGCGCACGGCCGCCGCCAGATCCGAGACCAGCCGGCGCTTGACGACGTAGCCGATCCCGCCGGCGGCCTGCGCCGCCTGCACGATGTCTTCTTCGTCGTGCACCGTCAGGAACACGACCGCGCCACGAAAGCCACGTGCACGCAGCGAGGCGGCCACGTCGAGGCCGCACATCCCCGGCATCGAAATATCGAGCACGATCACGTCCGGGCTCAGCCGATCGGCGGCCTCGAGCGCCGCGCCGCCGTCGGTGACGGCGGCGACGATCTCGAAGCCTGGCGTGAGGAGCGCCGCCGCGCGGCGCAGCACGGGCTCGTTGTCATCGACGAGCAGCACGCGGGGCGTCTCAGACGATATGACGCTTGACGGCATACTGAATGAGCTCGGCGGTCGACTTCACGCGAAGCTGTTCCATCATTCGATACTTGTGGAAGGCGACCGTCCGCGGCGTCAGATCCAGCAGGTCGGCCACCTCTTTCATCGACCGGCCTTCGGCGAGGAGCTGCAGCACTTCACGCTGCCGCGCGGTGAGATCATGTGACGGCTTGTCGGCGTCGGGCGTCATCAACGTCTCGACGAGGCCTTCGGTGACCAGCGGGGTCACGTACGATCGGCCCTGCATCACTTCGCGAATCGCGGTGGCGAGCTCCCACGCGGCCGACCGCTTCAGCAGGTACGCCGACGCGCCGGCGCGGAAGGCCTCTGCCGCGACCTCGGGCTCCTCGTTCATCGTCAGGAACACGAGCTTGACCTGGCGGAGCGTCTGTTTGATCTGGCGCGCCGCTTCGAGCCCGTTGAGCAGCGGCATCGAGATGTCGAGGACGATCACGTCCGGCTTCAGCCGCTCCGCGGTGGCGACGAGCGCGCGTCCGTCGGCCACCTGACCGACCACTTCACATTCGGACGCCAGCAGCTTCTCGAACGCGCCGAGCAGCAGCGCGTGGTCGTCCGCCAGGAGAACCCGAGGCATGGCCATGATCTGGCTCCACATCGTCAGGCCCGCGACACGCTACCGGGTATCGGCGGCGAGTGCTATGCAGAATCGGCAGCTGCGGCGGGCGCCAGGCGGCCACGAGATGTCGTGGGCCGCCACCTGTCAGATCTTACAGTCGGACCTGACAGTTTAGGCAGTTCCCTTATCGGCCGCCACTCGTTAGCTTAGTGGCCGTATGCCCATGACATCCGGCGGCGCCCGACGGCTCGATGCGCGCGGGACGGCGACCGACCTCTTGCAGCGGATCGAGGCGCATTTCCGCGCGCATGTCGGCGCACCGTTCACCATCGCGGCGCTCAGCCGCGCGGTCGGGCGGAGCGAGCGCGGCCTGCGCAACGCGTTCTACGGCGTGCACGGCATGAGCCCGAAACGCTGGATCGCCGCCGAGCGGATGCGCGCCGTGCGGCAAGCGCTTTGCACCTCCAGCGACGCGCACGCAACGGTCACGAGCATTGCCGCCGATCACGGCTTCTCAGAGCTCGGACGGTTTGCGAAGAGCTACAAGGCACGGTTCGGCGAGGCACCATCCGAGACGCTGCGCAGCACGTGTCGGAACCGCGACTCGCGCAGAGTGACGTCGAAGGGACACGTTCATGGCTGAACACGCTCGCGACATGACCCTGGTCGACAAGGATGGCTGGCGCCGTCCGTGGACGACATCGTCGAACAGACCGGATCGCCGATCGGCGGACGCTGCCGGCCAGGCGTGGCTGGGCGCCGACGGGCACGCGCCCGAGTCGCTTCGCGGCCCGGCCGGCCTGCAGCAGCTCATGACGGCGCTGGCGGTTCACTTCGTGAGCGTCGACGCCGACGCGATCGACGACGCGGTCGCGAACGCGCTGCGTCAGGCCGCGGAAGTCCTCGGGCTCGATGGCGCG
Source organism: Vicinamibacterales bacterium (assembly GCA_035711465.1). Lineage (GTDB taxonomy): Bacteria > Acidobacteriota > Vicinamibacteria > Vicinamibacterales > SCN-69-37 > DASTCC01. Next base: position 6,737 of record DASTCC010000347.1, on the reverse strand, counting down.
TCGCTCTGGCGATCGGACAGCGGCGGCAGCGCGGCGGCGCAGGAATGGACGCGGGACGCGCGGCCCGCCATCCATGAATCGTGGCAGCCGGCGTCCATCCCCTTCGTCGCGGCAGGGCTCGGCGCCAATGAGGTGATCCACTTCGGGCGTCTGGACGAGCTGCCGAGCCTCGATCGCGATGCCTTCGAGCGGCAGGGCATCCGATCGGCGGTGGCGCTGCCGGTCGCGATCTCCGGCGGCCTCGGTGGCGCCCGGGCGGCGCTCGTCCTCTGGTCGACGTCGGGCGATTACGACTGGACGCCGGCGATCGTCGACGGCTGCCGGCTGTTCGCCGGCGTGGTGGGCCAGGCGCTCTCGCGCCAGCTGCAGGCGCAGGCGCTGCAGCGCGCGCTCGACGAAGTTCACCAGCTGCGCATCTCGACGATCGGCGACGACACCGGCCGGCCGAGTGTCCGATCGGCGCGGACGTCGGGTCTGATCGTCTCGGAGAGCGGCGCGGTGCAGCGCGCGCTGGCGCAAGCCGAGCAGGTCGCCACGGCGCCGGCGACGGTCCTGCTGCTCGGTGAAACCGGCGTCGGCAAGGAAGTCTTCGCGCAGGGGATTCACGAGCTCAGTCCGCGGCATCAGCGTCAGATGGTGCGGGTGAGTTGCGCGGCGATTCCGAGCGCGCTGATCGAGAGCGAGCTCTTCGGCCGCGAGCGCGGCGCCTACACCGGCGCGCTGACGCGCCAGATCGGCCGCTTCGAGGCCGCCAACCAGTCGACGCTGTTCCTCGACGAGATCGGCGAGCTCACGGCCGAGGTCCAGGTGAAGCTGCTGCGCGTGCTGCAGGAGCGCGTCATCGAGCGGCTCGGCAGCACGCAGTCGATCAAGGTCGACGTCCGCATCATCGCCGCGACCAACCGCAATCTCGAGAAGGCCGTCGAGGACAAGACGTTCCGCGAGGATCTCTTCTACCGGATCAACGTGTTTCCGATCGTCGTGCCGCCACTGCGCGAGCGCGTCGAGGACATCCCCGCCCTGGTCTGGCAGTTCGTCGACGAGTTCTCGAAGTCGCTCGGCAAGCCGATCGAATCGATTTCCAAGGACTCCCTGCGTCAGCTCCAGCAGTACCAGTGGCCCGGCAACGTGCGCGAGCTGCGCAACGTCATCGAGCGGGCGATGATCCTGGCCACCAGCCCGCGGCTCACGGTGACGATGCCGCAGACGCCGACGGCGCGGATGCCGGCGTCGTCGATGACGCTGAAGGACATGGAGATCGAGCACATCCGCGCGACGCTCGAACGCACCAACTGGCGGATTCGCGGCCTCGGCGGCGCCGCCGAACGGCTCGGCCTCAAGCCCACCACGCTCGAGGGGCGGATCGCGCGCCTGGGGATGACCCGGCCAAAGCAGGTCTAGGCCGGCACGCGCCCACCTCCGGCGGTGTTCGGATCGGGCTCCTGACGCGTTTCCCGAAGTGATGCCGGCCTCCGGAAGGCCGATCGGGGCCAGGAGCGCAGGTCGATGCCGCCACTCGCGACCATCTTGTTCAGTGGAACCACGCGGGCTAATATGCCGCTGGTTCACTCTTTCTTCGAGTCGCTGGTGGAACCGGTGCAGCCGGCAAGGCCAACCGTCGATCTCGCCGGCTCGGGGTCCATCGGCGAATCCACTCAGGATCTGCTCGAGCTGGCTCGCCGTGGCGACCAGCCGGCACTCGCCCGTCTGTACGCCCGTTACCTGACACCCCTCCGTCACTGGGCCCGTGGCCGGCTGCCGTCCTGGGCGCGCGATCTCCGCGACACCGAAGATCTCGTCCAGGAAGCGCTCGTCCAGACGTTCCGCCGCCTCGATGCCTTCGAGCATCGCGGCGCCGGCGCGCTGTACGGCTACCTGCGTCAGGCCGTGATCAATCGCGTGCGCGACGAGTGCCGGCGAGCCAACCGGCGGCCGGGCGTCGTGCCGCTCGATCCGGCCGCCGAGGCGATCGGGCCGTCGCCGCTCGAGGAAGCGGTCGGCGCCGAGGCGGTGGCCCGCTACGACGCGGCGCTGAAGCGTCTGTCGGTGAGCGATCGCGAGGCGATCGTGGCGCGCGTCGAGATGGGCTGCAGCTATCAGGAAATCGCCGAGATGCTCGGGAAGCCGACGGCCGATGCCGCGCGGGTCGCGGTGAGCCGCGCGCTCGTGCGTCTGGCCGAAGCCATGCGCCATGAACGTTGATCTGCTTCGCACCGCCGAGCGCATTGCCGACGGACAGGTCGAGGCCTGGCCGGCATCGCCCTCGAGCCCGGCGCCCGACTCGCCGGACCTGTCGGTGGAGCTCGGCATCATCGCGTCGATTGCCCGTGAGTACCGGCGGCTGAACGACGAAAGCGCCGCGACGACGGAAACGGCGAGCTTCGAGTCGCGGCGGTGGGGCCACCTCGAGGTGTTCGAGGAAATCGGCCGCGGCGGCTACGGCACCGTCTACCGCGCCCACGACACGCAGCTGGATCGCGAAGTCGCCCTCAAGCTCTACCGCGCCGGCTCGGACACCGCGCGCGTCATCGACGAGGGCCGCAAGCTGGCGAAGGTGCGGCATCCGAACGTCGTCACCGTCTACGGCGCCGACGTCGTCGACGGCGTCGCCGGGATCTGGATGGAGTACATCCGCGGCCGATCGCTTGGTCATGTCATCCGCACCAGCGGACCGATGAGCGCGGGCGAGGCGACGGCGATCGGCCTCGAGCTTGCCGGGGCGCTGGCCGCCGTGCATCATGCGGGGCTCGTCCACCGAGACGTCAAAGCGCAGAACATCATGCGCGAAGAGGGCGGCCGGATTGTGTTGATGGATCTCGGCGCCAGCGCGGTGTCGGCACCGGCCGGCGACGTGACGCCGCGCGACGTCATCGGGACCCCGGATTACATGGCGCCGGAGCTGTTCGACTACAGGCCCGCGTCCAGGCAGAGCGACATCTACGGTCTCGGCGTCCTGCTTTTTTTCCTGGTGACCGGCGAGCTGCCGATTCAGGCAGCGACGCTCGACGCGCTGCGGAACGCGCACCGCGCGCGGGCGACGCGGTCGCTCAGGGACGTTCGCCCCGATTTGCCGCAGGCGTTCGTCGCCGTCGTCACCCGGATGCTCGCGCCCGACCCGGCCGATCGATTTGCGACCACCGGCGATCTCGAAGAGGCGCTCTCGGCGGTCGTCCGCCCGCAGATGCGTGCCGCGACGCGAACGAGCGTGGCCGCCTGGCTGCTGGCCGCGGCGGCGACGCTGTTCGTCCTGACGGCCGCGTACAACGCGTTTGTACGTTTTCGAGGCGCGCCGGTCGATGGCGGACGGCCGGTGGTGGCGGTGATGCCGGTCGAGAATCTCACCGGCGATCCGTCGATGAACTACGTCGCCGAGGCGCTGACGCAGGTGCTCATCGCCGACCTCGCCAGCCTGCAGACGATCCTCGTGCCGTCCTACGACGCGGTGGCGCCGTTTCGCGATCCGACCCTGGCTGCGGCCTCGGTCGCGGATCGACTGCGCGCCAGGCTCCTGTTGCGGGCGTCGATCTCCTCGGGCGGCGACCGGCTGCGAATGACCGTGGCGCTGATCGATCCGGTCACCAACAGCGCGATCTGGGGCGAGACCTTCACCAGGGATCGCAAGGACACGCTCGCGACTCAGGCCGAAGTGGCGGGGCTCGTTGCCGCCAAACTGTCGCTCGAGATCGGCGCGTCGGCGAAACAGGCGTTGGAGCAACGCCCGGTCAGCGCCGAGGCGCAGGACGAATACCTGCGCGGGCTGGCGGCCGCCGCGTCGCCCGCTGACGCCCGCCAGCAGATCGCTCTCGGACACTTCCAGCGCGCGGTCGCGCTGGCGCCGGATTTTGCAGCCGCGTGGGCGGCGCTCGCCGACGCTCGGCTCCGCGTCGCCAATACCTCGTCGTTTGCGACTCGGAACAGCGAGATCGAACAGGTCCGTCACGACGCGCTGGAAGCAATTCGCCTGAACGCGGCCGAGGCCCGAGGCTACGGCGCGCTCGCCGTGCTGCAGTTCTATTACGACTGGGACTTTCGCGCCGCCGAGCGCTCCTTCCAACGGGCGCTCGAGATCAATCCCAGTCTGCCGCAGGTCCGACAGCGCTATTCGACCTTTCTCGCCTCCCAGGGACGTCTGGACGAAGCCATCGCCGAGGCTCAGGCGGCGCGCGAGCTCGAGTCGTCGATGCCGCAGCGCATCGTCCTGCACGCGTTCGCCTACTACTACCGTCGCGACTACGAGCGCGCGCTCAAGGAAATGGAGAGCGCGCTCGCCATTGATGCCAACTACCCCGTCGCCCACTTCGGCATTGGCCGCATCGTCTCCGCGATGGGCGACCAGGCGCGCGCCATCCGCGAGATCAACTTCGCGCTGGCGGGAGCGTCGAACACGTCGTGGCTCTTCGAGCTGGCGCGGGTCTACACGGTTGCCGGCCTCGCCGACGACGCGGCGCGGGTCGTCGCGCAGATCGAGAGCCGGCGCGCGACCGACAACGTCGGCGCGTCAATCGATCAGTACGGCTATATGCTCGCCGCCGCTGGCCGAATCGACGAGGCTTTCGCCGCGCTCAACACCGCCGTGGACAACCGGGTTGAGAACATTCTCTGGATCAAGGTGGATCCGCGCGCGGATCCACTGCGGAGCGACCCGCGCTTTCAGGCGCTGTTGCGACGAATCGGCTTGTAGTTCGACCGGCGATCGGGCGCCGCGCGCGGCCCGGCCGATCGGCATCGATGCGCGCGAGGGCATGGCCATGGCCAAGAAGGCCAAGAAAGCGAAGAAAACGAAGATCATCGTGATTGCCTCCGTCAAGACGATCAAAGCGGGTCTCAAGGCGCGCCGGGCGCAAGCAACCACGCTCGTCCAGGCGCTCGAGAGCGGCAAGAAAGCCAAGAAGGTGCCGATGAAGCACGCCGGCACGCCCGCGCTCAAGACGGCGAGGATGATCGAGAAGAGTCTCGGTGAGGCCATTCAGTTGATGGACGACGTCTGCGGCGACAACATCCTGTCGAACCCGTTCGTGCTCGAGGAGGAGAGCTGAGCAAGCCGGCGCCTCAGCCGCGCCGCACCACACAATACCGGCGCGCGGCGACCGTGGTCGTCTATTGGCGCAACGGGACGTTGCGCGCGCGCAACTACCTGACGCGCCTCGAAACTCCGGTGACGGCGGCGGTGCTGGACGTGCTCGAGCAACTGACCGATTGGACGACGGCGTCCGAAGTGGCGCGGAGGATCCCCTCCCTCGGGCCACCTCGTGACGTCGGCCGGTTGCTCGAGCGGCTCGTCCAGCGCCGCCTCGTTTGCCGCGACGCCGATGCCGATGCCGAGCCGCCGCTCGGCGAATGGACGGTGTGGCATCCGGAGGCGGCGTTCTTCCATTTCGCGACGAAGAACGGCCGCTACCGGCCGGACCCGTTCAGCTACGACGCGGAGCTCGCGGCGAAGGCCCGCACAGTGCCGACGCCGGCGCCGACGAAGACGATCGACGGCCGCGCGCTCCCGCTGCCGCCGGGCCGGGCGCTCGGCGATCTCGGCAGGACTCTAACGGCGCGGCGTACGTGGCGACGGTTCGGCAAGCGGATGCTCGCGCTCGACGAGCTCGCCACGCTGTTGGGGTGGACGTTCGGCGTGCAGAAGCGGGTCGGCGTCCCGGGCCAGGGCGACATCGTCTTGAAGACGTCGCCTTCGGGCGGCGCGCGGCATCCGATCGAAGCGTACGTCGTCGCGTTGAGCGTACGCGGGCTGGCCGCCGGATCCGTGCACCATTACGACGCCGAAGGGCACCGGCTCGTTCGGCTGCCGGGACGCGTGCCGCGATCGCGCATTGCCGCCGAGCTCGGCCATCAGCCGTACTTTGCGAGCGCTGCGGCACTCGTGCTGATGGCGCCGGTCTTCGCGCGGACGATGTGGCGGTATCCGTCGAGCCGCGTCTACCGGTCGGTGCTGATCGAGGCGGGACATCTTTGCCAGACGTTCTGCCTCGTGGCGACGGCGCTGAGGCTGGCGCCCTTTTCGACGATCGGCTTCGGCGAGCTTGCCTGGGAGCGCGCGCTTGGACTCGACGGGATCTCGGAGGCACCGATCTACATCGCCGGCGTCGGCGCCCGCCCCGGCGATACGCAGCGCGCGGGAACGTTGCCGGCCCGCTGGGCGCGGAAAGTGAAGCCGTCATGAAAGTGCATCTTCGCCTCTACACCGGCCGCCCCGATCCCGAGTGGTACATCACCGATCCGGCGACGGTGGCACGCGTTCGCGCCTGGTGCCAGGCCGCGACGTCGCCACCGGACGCGCCGCCGCCGCAGCCGCACCGAACCGGCTATCGCGGCTACGAGATCGTCGACGACGACGGCCGCCGGTTTCACATCTACCGGAACAGGATCAGGACGCCGGACGGCAAAGTGGCGCTCGCGCCAGGCGTGGAGGACGAGCTGATCGACACCAACCGCGAGGAGCTCGCCGCCCGGTATCGACTGGACCGGATCCGGCCCGACGATCCCCTGCTCGCGCCCATCGCCGACGTCCCGGCGATCGATCTGCAGTCAATCGACGGGAAGTCGGCGCCCGTCTTCCGGCCGGCGCGGTGGAACGACAACCTGGACGTGCGCGGCGCCAATACCTGCTACGCCTACGCACACGACACGATCCTGGAGAACTACGTGATGCCGTATCGAGCCGACTCGGACATGACGCGATACGCGATCGACGCGGCACTGCTGCACGACGGAGTCCGGCCGCTCGGTCA
>DASTCC010000346.1:0-14180 GCA_035711465.1 Vicinamibacterales bacterium | reverse complement strand
GAGGACGCATTCCCGCAGGCCGGGCAGGGCTCGCTGCGTGCGCTCGCCGGTTGCTTCGGCTTCTCCGGCGACGACGTGGAGAAGCGCTGCCGGGTGCTGTCGGGCGGCGAGAAGGCCCGCCTCGTCATGGCCCAGATGCTGTTCGATCCGCCGAATTTCCTGGTCCTCGACGAGCCGACCAACCATCTCGACCTGGCGACCAAAGACATGCTCATCGACGCGCTCAAGGACTTCGAAGGGACGATGATCTTCGTCTCGCACGACCGCTCGTTCCTGCGAGGCCTGAGCAACCGCGTCCTCGAGCTCGGCGATCCCGGCACGCCGCCGCTCGTCTATCCGGGTTCGTACACGGAGTACGTGGTTCGCAGCGGGCACGAGGCGCCGGGCGTCCATCGATAACGACGGCTGCAACTGAGAACTCAGAACGTAGAACTCAAAACTTCAAACTCAAAACATCAAACTCGGTTCTGGGTTCTACGATCCGTCCGCCGTCCGCCGTCCGCCGCCCGCCGCCCGCCGTCAAGCCTGCTCCTTGAACACCGATGCGCCGAACTCGATGGCCTTTCGGATCAGACCGCGGCGCTCCCATGTCTCGCGCGTGATGCGTTCGCAGCCGCAGAGGTCTTCGTCGAACGCCCGTACCAGCTGATCGACGAGCTCGCGGTCGGCAAACGAGACGTTGTTCTCCTGGTTGAACGAGAACGACCGGTTGTCGAAGTTGGTGGTGCCGATCGTCGCCCACGTCCGATCGACGACCATCGTTTTCTGATGAAGCATCGTCCGCGTGTACTCGTAGACCTCGACGCCGGCATCGAGCAGGCGGCCGTAGATCCGGACGCTGTTCTGGCGCGCCAGCCAGGTGTCGTTGTACTTGCCGGCGACCATGACCTTGACGGTGACGCCGCGGCGGGTGGCGCCCCCGAACGCTTCGATGGCGGCGTGATCAGGGATGAAGTACGGGTTGGCGACCAGGATCTCCTCGCGAGCGCAGGTAATCAGGAGATAGTGGAGCAGCCGCGCCGGCGACGTTCCAGTCGACGGCGAGCTGAGCATGGTCTGCACGCGGATGTCGCCAACCCCGCGCACGTCGGGGAAATAGCTGGGGCCGGTGACGACTTCGCCGGTTGCCTGCAGCCAGTTCTGCGCGAATCCGGTCTGGAGCGGCACGACCGCCGGGCCTTCGATCCGGATCTGCGTGTCGCGCCAGTGATCGGGATCCTCGGCGTGGCCGCACCAGTGATCGGCAATGCCGGCGCCGCCAGTGAAGCCCACGAGTCCGTCAATGAGCAGCGTCTTTCGATGCGTGCGGTAGTTGATGAGGCCGAGCGTCTGCCAGCGAATCGGGTTGTACCAGGCCAGCTCGCAGCCGCCCTGCTCGAGCGTCGTCAGGATCTCGCGGCCGATGCTCGCGGATCCCACGGCATCGAGCAGGATCTTGACCTCCACGCCAGCGCTGGCGCGCTCGGCGAGCGCGGTGGCGAACTCCAGGCCGATCCGGCCGTTCCAATAGATGTAGGCCTCGATCGTGATCGACTGCTTGGCGCCGCGAATCGCCCCGAGCATCGCCGGGTAGAACGCGTCGCCGTTCTGCAGCAGCGTGATCCGATTGCCGCCCATCACCGGCGCGGCGGTCAGGCCGACGACGGTGTCGACGAATTCACGCGCGTCGAGATCGAGCTCGTGATCGAGACCATAGGTCGGAGCCTGCTCGCGCGGCGCGCCGAGATGGGTGACGATCGCCGCCGCGACCGCGCCGTAGAACCACCCCCACCGCGTCGTCGTCAGCGCCCAGACCGCCACGCCCGCCCAGAGCCACCAGGCCCAGAGCAGGCGCCGGACGATGTGCCAGACCGACGGCCACCCGCGGCGCTCCCGTTCCCGGGTGATCTCCGGCAGCATCCGGCGCTGCCACTGGCGCGAGATCTGGCGCCGCAGCAGCTCCGGGCGTCGCTGGTAGTACCGCGGCCGTGACGAGCTCATCGCCATGGCCGGCGGAGGTGGCGCCGAACCGCGGCGTGCAGGGCAGACATGCAGTCATGTTACTCACTCGCCGCGCCGGCGATGCGGTCCGTTACTTCGCGCGCTTGCCGACGAAGACCATGTCGTTCGCGTCGCTCGACATCGTGCCCGCGAGCGTGCCGTCGTCCTTCAGCCGGGCCTTGAAGGACAGCGCGGGATATCCCTCGGGCGCCGTGGTCATCTGGAACGTCAAGGTGCCGTTGGTGTACTCGCCGGCGATCGGGATGTCGCCGTTCTGCGGCGTCGCGAAGGTGCCCGAGACTTTCGCGCCTTCGACCTTGAGCATCAGGCCGAAGTCCATTGAGCCGTGCGGCGTCTCGGCCGAGAGCGTCCATTTGCCGTCGGGCGACTCCGCCTTCTTGGTGTCCGGCCTCTGCGTGGATTGCGCAGTCGTCGCGGTCGCGAGCCCCGCGATGGCGATGCCGATTGCCATCAGTCTGCTGATTCTGCGTGTCATGTGGGTTCTCCTAGTCCTGTCGCAACGCTGTCAGGGGATCGATGCGTGTCGCTCGCCGGGCGGGTACCCAGCACGCCAATGCCGCCACGAGCAGCAGCGCGATTGGCACCGTCGCGTAGACGGCGGCATCGACGCGGCCGGTGAACCACCACGCGGCGATCCATCCGACCACCGCGCCGAGCGCGACGACCCTCATCGTCTCGCCCAGGAGCTCGGTGACGACGCGGCGGGGCGTGGCGCCGAGCGCCAGCCGCACGCCGACTTCGGTCGTTCGCCGCGCCGCGGCGTAGGAGACGACCGCGTAGATGCCGATCGCGGTCAACGCGAGCAGAAGCGGTCCGAGCACGATGAACATGCGCGCCGGAATGCGGCGGTAAAAGAGATTCGAGTCGACGTGCCCGGAGAGCGAACGCGGATTGAAGACCGGCAGATCGGCGTCGATGCCGCGGACGAGGCGCTGGATGTCCGGAAGCAGCCGCGTCTCCTGTCCGGCGCGGGTGCGGACGTGGATCTCGCCGGTCGGCGTTGGCCGATCGCGATACGAGAAATAGAGCATCGGCGTCGGCGGCTCGCCGAACGACTCGTAGAGCGAGTTGCGGACGACGCCGGCGATCGTGAACGTGCGGGCGCCGTTTTCAATGCGCCGTCCGAGGATCTGGCGTCCGTCCGCGAAGCGGCGCACGAACTCTTCGTTGACGACGGCCTGCGGCGGCGCCGACGCGTCGCGCATGTCCGCGAAGGTGCTGCCAGAGACGATCGGCATGCGCATCGTCTCGAAGTAGCCGGGCGTGACGGTGTTCGTCAGCGCCTCTTCGTCCTCGCCGTCCGGCCGGGTGTGTCCTTCGAGCGTGAACCGGCGGATCGGCATGCCATGAATGTCGAGCGGTACTGAAACGGCGACCGCGGCGGATTCCACGCCCGGCAGCGCCCTCAGCCGATCGAGCAGATCGGCGATGAATGTCCGCGTGGCGCCTGGCTGGGCCGCGGGGCCGCGCAGCTCATAGGCGGAGAGTGCGACGCCGGCCCGATCGAAGCCCGGGTCGGTGTCGATCGTCTGCCGGTAGCTGCGAAAGAACAGCCCTGCGACGACGAGCACCATCAGCGCGAGCGCGACTTCGGCGGCCATGATCGTGTCGCGCAGCCGATTGCGCGCCACGGCTGTGCCACTGATGCGGAGCGAGGCCGTCGGCGCGATGCGCGCGAGCTGGAACGCGGGCGCGATGCCGAACAGCGCCGCGCCGGCGAAGGCCAGCGCCGCCGCGACCATGACGCCCAGCCCGCTGAGATTGGTGTCGAACTTCAGCGGAAACGCGCGCGGCAGCGATCCGAGATCGTTGCGCAGCATCTCGGTGCCGAAGATCGTCAGGACGATGCCGATCGCGGCGCCGGCCAGCGCCAGGAGCGTGCTTTCCGCGAGCAGGAGGCTGACGATGCGCGCGCGGCCGGCGCCGAGCGCGAGCCGGACGGCCATTTCCCGCGTTCGCGATGTCGCGCGGGCGAGCAGCAGCGTCGCGGTATTCCCGCAGATCGCCAGCATCAGGATCAGCATCGCCGCCTGCAGCGTCAGGAGCGCGCTCACCAGAAACTGCCGCGGCCCGCGCGGCGTTCGCCAGAACTCGCGGACCTCGGCGACGACCGTGCGGTTCGTCGACGGGTAGGCTGCGGCGAGCCGCCGGGAGAGGGCGTCGACGTCCGCCTGCGCATCGGCCATCGACACGCCGCGCTTCAACCGGCCCATCGCCGAGTAGCCGCGGATGCCGCGGCTGGCGAGCTCCATCGATCCCGGCTGCAGTACCGGCGCCAGCGTCCCCGGCACCCAGACGTCGAACGAGACGCCGCTCATCGTGCCGATGAAACCCTCGGGCGTCACGCCGATGACGGTGAGAGGGCGATCGTTGACGCGAAGCGGCTGTCCGACGACCGCGGGCGAGCCTTCGAAGTGCGCCTGCCAGAATTCGTAGGAGAGCACGGCGACCGGCGCGCCGCCGGCTTCGGCGGCGTCGCTTTCGACGATCAGCCGGCCGAGCGCCGGCCGGACGCCGAGCGCGGTGAAGAAGTTGCCGGACACGAACTGTCCGAACTTCCGTTCCGATCGGCCGGCCTCGCCGATCTTGAGCGGCACCATTCGCGCCGCCAGCACGCTTTCGAACGTCGTCAGTTCCGCCTGAAGATCCTTCAGCTCGAGCCACGACACGCCGGGGAACGATCCGGTCTCGGCGCGCGGCTCGATGAGCTTCAAGCGCGCCGCGTCGGACACGCCCGGCAGCGGCTTCAGGACCAGCGACTCGATCCAGGAGAAGACGATGGTGTTGACGCCGATGCCCACGCCGAGCGAGATCGCGACCACCGCGGCGAGACCTGGCATTCGCCGGAACAGACGCGACGCCTGACGCAGGTCGCGGCCGAACTGGGCGAGCCAGCCGCCACGGCGCCGGGCGTCGACGCGCGCGTCGATGGCGCCGATCTCCTCGCGGGCGGCGGAGACGTCGCCGAATTCGGCGAGGGCGCGGCGGCCCGCCTCCGCCTCGGTCGCGCCGGCGGCGACGAGCGCGCGTGTCCGGCGGTGCAGGTGCTCGCGGATCTCGAGATCGACGTCGCGATCAATCGACGGCGGCACGTCGGCCGGGGCGTGGCGGCGGAGACGCATGTCAGGCCTGACCGAGCGCCTTGGTCATGGCCGCGACATAGCTGGCCCACTGCTTCTGATTGCGGGCGAGGGCGCGGCGGCCGCTGCGCGTCAGGGTGTAGAAGCGCGCGCGCCGGTTGTTTTCCGAGGCGCCCCACGAGGCCGACACCCAGCCGCGCTCGAGCGCGCGATGGAGCGCGACGTAGAGGGCCCGATCCTCGACGCGGAGCGCCTGGTCGGTGGCGTCATGAATCCAGCGCGCCACCGCATAGCCGTGCTGCGGCCCGTCGGCCAGCGCGCGCAGGATGAGCACGTCGAGCGTGCCCTGCAACAGCATCAGATCGTCGCCCACGCGATCCCTCCCCGGAAATGTTCCGGGGTAGATCGTGCACGGCGACGCCGCGCGGAGTCAAGACACGTACGACCAGCCAACAATCTTTTAACAAAGGTGAACAGACGCTGAACGGAGGTGGATGGGGTCAGATCTTGAATTGCAGCATTTGGTGCCAGGTCTTGAATCTTCGCGCGGGTGCGCCAAGCCGGGCGTTTGCCGGGCCCGACGCCTAAGTGCGCCGGGCCCGGCGTTCGCCAGGCCCAATGCACTCATGCGAAGATTCAAGACCTGGCACCAAATGCTGCAATTCAAGATCTGACCCCATGGCTCTCACCGTCGACGACCGCGGCGTCATCGTGGCCTGTCCGAATTGCGGACAGCGCAATCGCATTCCGTTCGGCCGTGACGCGAAGTGCGGGAACTGTCATCAGCCCTTGCCGGCGCCGTGCGAGCCGCTCGACGTGCCAAGTGAAGCCGCCTTCGACGCGCTCGTCCGTGCGGCCCGCGTTCCGGTCGTCGTCGACTTCTGGGCGCCCTGGTGCGGCCCGTGCCGCGCCGTCGCTCCGGAGATCCGCCGCGTCGCCGCGCATGGCGCCGGCCGCTGGCTGGTCGCGAAGGTCGATACCGAAGCGCTGCCCGGTCTCGGCCAGCGCTACGGAATTCAATCGATTCCGACGATGGCGGTCATCGTCGACGGCCGCGAGGTGGCCCGGACGATGGGCGCGAGACCGGCGGCGGAGATCGAGGCGTTCGTGCGAAGTGCGCTCGAGTAGACGTGACGTGCGGTGCGGCGCTTTCGCGCCGGGCTCGGATTCTTTCTTGTACAAGACTGAACGAATCCGGAATGGCGAGCGCTGTCGCATTCCGTCGTTTCAAGTCCTAAGCTTCTCTGGTCTCCATCAATCCCTGAGCACCACCGCCGGATCCACCTGGAGCGCGCGCTGCAGCGGACGTGCGGTGGCGAGCAGTGCCAGAATCGCGATGGCCGCCCCGGCGGCGGCGGAGCGGGCCGGGTTGGCGATGTCGGCCTGATAGACGAACGGCGCGAGCAGGCGGGTGCCGGCGATCGCCACGCCCGTGCCGACGACCAGGCCGCCGATGACGAGCGACGTCACCTGTCGGCCGACGAGACGCGCGACGGCCCAGTGGGACGCGCCGAGCGATCGGCGGACGCCGATCTCCCGACGGCGCAGTGCGACGGCATGAGCGATCACGCCGTAGACGCCGATCGTCGCCAACGCGATCGCCACCGCGGCGAAGCCGGTGAGCACGAACATCAGGAAACGTTGTCCGCCCACGCCGCGCGCCACGACGTCGCCGAGCGTTTCGATCTCGGAGATCGCCGCGGCGGCGTCGATTGCGCGGACCGCGTCGCGCAGCACCGGGCCGAGCGCGGCCGGGTCGCCGTCGCGAACGCGGGCGACGACGTTCAGATTCCGCGTGAACGATCCGCGTCCGAGCGCGCTGTCTGCCTGCGCCAGCGGCACGAACATCTCGGTGCCCGGCTCGCGAACAACCCCGTTCTGCCGGGCGTCGGCGACGATGCCGACGACCGTCAGCCATTCGAAGCCGGGGCCCATAGGGCGAAGCTGTCCGCCGAGCGCGTCGCGGCCGGCGAAGTAGGTCGCCGCGGCGCGTTCGTTGACGATCACGACGCGCTGCGAGCCCGCTGAGTCACCCGGTGTGAACAACCGCCCGCGTCGCAGCTCGAGGCCGAGCGCCGCGAACGCATCCGGCGTGAGGTACTGGACGAACTGGATGGGCGGCAGACCGAGATGCGGATCGGCGGCCGGCCCGGTCGCACCGTTGATGGTGATGCTCGTGTTGTTCGGCCGCCGTTCGGGGAGCAGCCCCGTCACCGCGCCGACGGCGAGGACGTCACCGCGGGCGCGCACCATGTCGGCGACCGCGTCGTAGAACCCGTCGATCCGCGCGCGGGTGTCGTACCCGTCCGACGGCAGATTGATCTGCGCGCGGATCACGCCTTCCGGCCGGAACCCGAGATCGATCGTCGAGAGCCGCCAGACCGTTTCGATCATCAACGTCGCGCCGGCGAAGAGCGACACGGCCAGCACGATCTCCGTCCCGACCAGCCAGGCGCGCAACCGCTGCCGGCTGCCGCTCGCCGTGCCCGTCCGCCCGTCGTCAGCCAGCGCGCTGCCGAGCCGATGCCATGGCAGCCGGCTGGCCTGGAAGAGTGAGCAGACGAGGGCCGCCGCGGCCGCGATCGCGCCCGCGATCGCCGCCGATTGCCAGATCGGCAGCGAGAGCTCGAGATTGGCAAGGGCCGGCGGCGCGAGCGCCGCGACGCCGTTGGCCCCGACGAGCGCGACGATGGCGCCCAGCAGGCCGGCCATCGCGCTGAGCGCGCCAGCTTCGACGGCGTGCATCTGCCATAGACGCCGGCGATCCGCGCCGAGCGCCGCGCGAACGATCAGCTCCGTGCGCCGGCGATCGACGTCGGCGACGAGCAGCGCGCTGGCGTTGGCGATCGTGATCGCAAGGACGGCGACCACCGACAGCAGCAGCACGAGCGCGGTCGAGCGCACCGGCCCGCGGATGCCGTCGACGAGCGGCGTGATCGCGAGCGGATGAAACTTCGGGCTCGGCGAATGCATCTGGCCTGTCGCCGTCATCCAGCCGTCGACGGCACGCGCCACATCAGCCCGCGCCGATTCCAGCGACTGACCGGGCGCCAGGCGAGCGACGACGGTGAACGCGTGATTGGCACGATTGGACGTCGGCGAGCGCACGTCGTAATGGAGCGGCACCCAGACGTCGGCGGGCACTCCGACAAAGTCGACGCGCGATGGCCAGACACCGACGATTTCGCACAGGCGGTCGTCGACGCGGATCGTGCGACCGACGGCGTTGCCGTCAGCGCCCAGGCTTCGGTCGCGAAAGCTCCTGCTGACGACCGCGCGGCATGGTCCGCCCGGCGCGTCTTCGTCGGCGGTGAACACGCGGCCTTCGTCCGGCTTCGCGGCCAATGCGCGCAGGAATCCGGCGGACGCCGCGACGACGTCGCCGCGGACCGGCTCGGCGTCGATCGTGACGATCGCGCTCGATCGGTAGCCGAGTCCGACGGCCGAGAGACTCGTCGCGAGTCCGGCAAGCTCGGATGCCTCGGGGCCGGACAAGCCCATGCCCGTGAGCTTCATGCCGGGAAATTCCGATCGAACGAGCACCAGTCGATCGGCGGACGGGTAGGGCAGCGGCCGCAGCAGCGCGGCGTAGGTGACGCCGAGGACCGTGGTGCCGGCGCCGACGCCGATGACGAGAACGAGCAGCGCGAGGCCGGGCAGGGCCGGCCTCGCGCGCCAGCGGCGCCAGAGGCCGACGAGATCGGAAGCTATCGCCATGATGTGTGACACCCCGTCACCGATAACTGTGACGAGATGTCACACAAAAAGGTTGGTGCCCGGCTTACTTCAGCATCGTCACCTTGCTGACCGTGATCGTGTCGTTCTTGAGCGTGCCCGTGATCTCCACGCGGTGGCCGGCGTGGCGTTCGAGGTCGGGCATCTTCTGATCGGCGATCTTGAAGATCTTCTTGTCGGCGACGAACACGTAGGCGCTGCCGCCTTTCGCGCACTTCACGGCGCAGTCGTGGTCCTTGGTCATGTCGCCACCGTTCGCGCCGTGCGACACGCCGCACATCGCGTCGGAGATGTTGCCGGTCCATTTCTGTTCGGCGGGCTGATTGCCCTGCTGCGCGGCGGCGTACGACGCGCTCCCGACGGCGACGGCGATCGTGATCGACAACGCAAGCTTCGTGAGACGACCCATGTCAAGCCTCCTGGTAAGGGATCCGCCTGCGCTCCGGGCGCCCGCGGGTGGTACTGAGGAGCGGCTCAGTATAGTCGCACGGACCGATGAGGGCGCTCGAGGCGCCGGGCTCAACGGCCGACGATCGAAACCGCCCGTGTTTCTCCGGCGACGACTTCCACCGCGGTCGCCGTGGCGGCGAGCGCGGTCAGCACGCGGTTCGTCACCCCGCCAGGCGGCGCAATCGCCACCAGATATCGGCCCGGTGAAAGCCCGGTCGTCGAGAACGTGCCGCCCGGATTCAGGGTCAGGATTCGGACGCGTGACGAGCCCGGAATACGAAGTGTCGCGTCCTCAGGAAAGATCACCACGCGGCCCGCTTCGACGCCGCCGCCGGTCGCGCTGGCGACGGTGCCGCGGATACCCGTCGGCATGTCGGCCAGGATGACGTGCGCGTCCGCGCGATCGCGGTCGATCGTTACCGGATCGTCAGCCGTATCGCGATCGCCGATGATGCCTGACACAACCTGCCAGAAGTCCGGTCGAATCACCCGGAAGGTGTACTCGCCAGGCGGGACCGTCGTCGTGAACTCTCCGCTTGCGGAGATCAGCGCACCGCGCTGCATCTGACCGATGGTGGGCGTCGGCGGCACGAGCATCAGCACGATCGGCTGCTGCGGATCGGGCGCCGTGCCCGCTCGCTTGGCATGGAGCTCGACTCGACCGCTGACGGTGAGGTTCGCGGCAAGGTCGAGGTCGAGCTCGATCCCGCCTGCCGCCGCCGCATCGACCGTGATGGTCTTGCGGATCCAGCCGCGGGCGTCGTTGTAGGTGATCACATACGTGCCGGATGGCACGTCGGGCAGAGAGAATCGGCGGTCCGATCGGAGAGTCGCGCGCTGCACGTTCCGGCCGGAGATCTGGTCGGGCATCGACTCGGGCGACAGCGTGACGAACCCTCCGGCTCGCTCTGCCTCTCGGATGACACCGCCGACGGTAGTCACCTCACCGCTCCGGGCCTGAAAGTTCACGTCGCGCCGTTCGTCGATGCCGACCGTGACGATCCGTGCGTCGTCGCTGCGCGCCGTCCCCGGGTAGAACGTCGTCAGCATCGCGACGCGCCGGCCGTTCGCATCGATGACTGTCGGGATCGCCAGCGCCATCGGCGCAGACAACGTCGTTTCCGGCACCGTGTACGTCATCGTGAACACCAGATACGGTCCGGCTGGCAGATCGGTGATGCGATACGCGCCGGTCGCATCGGTCTTTGCGATTTCGCGGACGGGGAGGATAGCGGCGCTCCGCTGGGCGCGGCGTCCGGCAGACACCGGCACATTCGCCAGAGGTTTCCCTTGCGCATCCGTGATCACACCGGAGATCGACCCGGGTGCAGGCGGCCGGGCCGCTCGTCCTGACGGCGAGGGCAGGCGGCCCGGTGGTGTGATCGGCCTGGCTCCTATCGCCTCGAGCCTCTCCTGGCGCGCGCTCACCATCACTGTCGGCTCGTTCGATTGAGAGACGATCCCGATCTTCGTCGATTCGCCTGGCCGGAGGGTGAAGGGCAATGCGGCCCGTTCGATGCGGGCGATCAGTTCGCGAGAGGGAAAGGCTCCCACATCGCCGGCCGCGATCAGCGCGAGGCGATAGTCTCCTGGAGGCAACCCGGCGATGTTGAACTCGCCGTTCGTGACCGTCACCGCGCGCAGACGCGTGGCGTCGAGTGCGTCGGAGCTGCCCGCGCCGGCCGGAAAGACGGCGACGCCGATGCCGGTCGCGGGATCACCGCTCTCGATCTCGACCGTGCCCGAGACCGACGTGACCCCTGGCGGTGGCGCCGATTGCCGAATGGGCAGCGCGAGCGCGTCGGGGGCGATCAGAATCGCCAGCGCGATCAGACCGGCCGACGCCGCCGAGAGCCAATTGCGCACGGAAGCCGCATTATACGCGCCCGGATTCCAGCCGGCTGTGCCGCCGCCCGTAGACGAAATAGAGGGCAACGCCAATCGCCATCCAGACGATCAACCGCTCCCAGGTCGCGCGCGGAAGGCTGGCCATCAGGAACAGCGAGACCGCCGCCGACAGCATCGGCACGACGGGCACCCAGGGCGTGCGGAACGGACGCGGCAGATCGGGCTGGGTGCGCCGCAGGACGATCACGCCGATCGACACGATCACGAACGCGAACAACGTGCCGATGCTGACGAGCTCGCCGAGCACGCCGATCGACGTGAAGCCGCTGGCGAGCGCGACGATGGTCCCGGTGACGATGGTGGTGAGGTGCGGCGTGTGAAAGCGCGGATGCACGCGCGCTGCCCAGCGCGGCAGCAGGCCGTCGTTGGCCATGGCCATGAAGATCCGCGGCTGCGCCATCATCTGCACCACCATCGTCGACGACAGGCCGGCGATGATGCCGATCTTCACCAGCAGCGCGAGCGCGTTCATGATCGGCGACCAGGCGCCGCCGCTCGCGGCCGAGCGTGCGGCGTCGATCGCCACCGCCATCGGCGCCGGCGTGCCGAGCTCGCGGTACGGGACCAGGCCGACCATCACCGCCGAGACGAGTACATAAAGGACGGTGCAGACCGCGAGTGAGCCGAGGATGCCGCGCGGCATGTCGCGCTGCGGGTTGCGCGCCTCCTGCGCGGCGGTCGAGACCGCGTCGAAGCCGATGTAGGCGAAGAAGATGACCGCGGCGCCGCGCACGATGCCCGACCACCCGAACTCGCCGAAGCTGCCGGTGTTCGGCGGGATGAACGGCTCGTAGTTGACGCCGTTGACGAACGCCGCGCCGGCCACGATCACCAGCAGGATGATCGCGACCTTGACGATCACGATCACGGCGTTGACGGCGGCCGACTCTCGGACGCCCCGGACCAGCAGCCAGGTGACGAGGAACGAGATCAGGATCGCCGGCAGGTTCACGACCGATCCCGGATCGCCCGAGATCGCATGCGGGATCTCGATGCCGAAGTCGGCGAGCAGGCTCATGACGTTGCCCGACCAGCCGACCGCGACGGTCGCCGCCCCAAGCGCGTACTCGAGAATCAGATCCCAGCCGATGATCCACGCGACGAACTCGCCGAGCGTCGCGATCGCATATGTGTAGGCAGAGCCGGCGACCGGCACCGTCGACGCCAGTTCGGCGTAGCACAACCCGGCCAGCGCGCTGACGACGCCGGCGATGATCATCGAGATGACGATCGCCGGGCCCGCGTTGGCCGCCGCGGCCTGACCGCTGAGCACGAAGATGCCGGTGCCGATGATCGCGCCGATGCCGAGCAGGATGAGGCTGACAGGACCGAGGACACGCTTCAGTCCGGTGGCTTCGTGGCTCTGCTGAAGCAACGCCGCGATAGGTTTCGTACGAAAGAGCGACATGCCGCCGAGGGTAGCGGCACGGTTTCGGCCGGTCTATTCCGCGACCTTCGTCATCGCCATTGCGGCGGCGAAGGCGGCCGGAGGTTCGACGACGATCGGACGATCGCTAGACGATGGCGACGGTGAGACGATCGGCGAGCCGATAGCGATGATGCGCGGTGACGATCGCCTGGTCGTCGGTCAACCGCGCCCGCAGGCCATGGATGTGACGGGCGGCGACGTTCGTCTGTTCGGCGCGTGCCGCGCTGGCGCCGGCGAGCCGCTGCCCGAAGTCGGCGACCGGCACGCCGTCGCCTTGCGCCAGCCGGTCGGCGATGAGCGATCGCCACGTCTCGATCTCGGGCGCGCCGGCCTTGAGCGCCGCCGGCGCGGCGAACTGGCGGCCGCCGATGGTCGCGCCGCCGTTGCCGCGCCACAGGACGACGTCGCAGACGCTTTCGACGTCGGCTCGATCGAGATCGTGCACCGGCATCGGCGTCCTCGCCGCTGTCCCCGTCGCCGTCGTCGTCATCTCGAGCGGAAACTGGATCCGCATCAGCTGCAGCATCGCCGGCACGACGTCGCGTGTCATCGCGCCCTTGTCCATGACGTCGCGGGGATCGAAGCCGGCGTCGATCAGGTCCTTGCCGAACGTCGCGTCGTAGCCGCGCTTGTTCGAGCAGAAGCGCACGATCGGCGGCCGCGCCGCGAACAGGCCGCGGATCGTCGCGCCCAGATAGATCGACTCCCACCAGCGATCGGCGGGAATGCACGACAGCGTCGTCAGCTGCACGTCCTGGACGACGACGCCACCGGGCCGGACCAGGCTGGCGATGCCGCGCGCGCAGGCGCCGAGGGAGCTGGTCGAAAGCGCATCGAGCGTGACGATCTGTACCTGGGGATAGCGCGCCGACCAGTCGCGTGTCGCGGCGTCGGTGTCGGGGCCGGGACGATCGAGCGCGCACACCGTGAGGTCGGCGAGCCGCTCGGGCGCGGCGGCCGCGATCGCGTCGAGCATTTCACCCGTGTGGTACAAGTGGTCCTCGATCGCGACCATCGGCCGGCGGGTGCGTCCCGCCGCATCGGCCCACAGCATGGCCCCTACTGTATCGCCTCGCTCCGGCCAATCGACCGCGTCGCTGCTGCTGTACCTCGGCGTCGTCGTCTTCATCGCGCTGGCGTCGTTCACGGCGCGATCGGTGTGGCGCGCGTTCGAAGAGCGATCGGGACAGGCGCGCGCCGCGGCGGTGTTCGATCTGGTGGCGACGCGGACGGCGTCGCGGCCGACCGACGCGCCGGGGGCGATGGCGTGGCTGCGCCGCGCGGTGGACCGCGGCGTGCGCACACCGGCTGAAGCGTCGCTCGTCGATCCCAGCGATGCGATGCCGGCCGCGCTGGTCGACATCGCGGCGATCCTCGACCCGCGGGTGCACGCGCTGCGATCGGTGGACGCGCCGGCGTTCGAAGACGCCGTCGATCGGCCCGGCGCGGTGCGGCGTCAGCAGCTCGTGCATTTCGAAGGCCGCACGCTGGTGGTGACGAGGCGTCGTGCTCTCGACGGGGGCAGCGCCGCCGGATCCGACACCACCGCATTCGTGCGCGCCTCGACGCCGATGCTC
>DASTCC010000345.1:0-12543 GCA_035711465.1 Vicinamibacterales bacterium | reverse complement strand
TCTGCTTCACGTCCTTGCCAGCGCCATACACCGCTTCGTTGTTGCCGTCGTCGGTATGGATGGACGCGCCCTCGAGCGTCGCGCCGGCGAAGAGTCCCTTCGCGCGCGAGTAGGCGAGAATCTGCGCGCTCATCTTCGCGTCCGTGGAGGCATCGGCCGATCGGCCGACCGGGCCGGCCGCCACCGACAGCGAGCCGCCAAGCGTGAACTTGTCGGAGAGCAGGTCGTCGACGCCCCTCTTATTCATCACCAGGAGGACGACGTCCACCGACTGCGCGCCGATCTGCCAGCCGATGCTGCCGCCGGTCATCTTCACGAACGCCGGAGCCGACCAGCTGTTGGTCGCGCGATTGCGCACGCTGACCAGTCCCGTGCCGTGCTTGGCGCCGACGATGAACCCGCCCCTGACCAGCGTCGGAATCACGACGATGGCCTCGGCGCGCTCCAGCAGATGCGCGGGAATACGATCCTCGGGCACCTTCGTCAGCTCGGTGAGGACGTCGAGCGACTGCTGGACGTTCTCCTCCGCCTGTTTCAGATCCTTGTCGTCGGCCTTCGTCTGCGGCGGCCGGTCCTGCGTCGCGCCAGCGGCGGCGATCGGTCCGGGGACTGCCAGCCCGGCGAGGGCCAGACCGATTGCGAATACACGCCTTGGATTCATTTTCCAGTTCTCCCTATCGAAGTGCGCCTGACGCGGGAGGGGTTGCGGCAGACCGTGGAACGCCGCCGGAGCGGCGGTGGGTGCGTGGCCGGGACGGCATCCGTCCCGGCCGAACCTCAGACTGTGCTTCGGCCTGACAGCAGCCGGACGATGAACAGGACGATGGCGATCACGAGCAGCAGGTGGATGAACCCGCCGAGCGTGTACGAACTGACCATCCCCAGCAACCACAGCACCACCAGAACGATCAACAGAGTCTCGAGCATTGTCGTAACCTCCGGGTCGGAACGCCTCGACCGCTTCAGGGAATTGCAAGTCCCCGGCCAGCTTTGGCCTGACTGAAAACAATCGGAAAAATCGGCTCGAACTGCCTGGCACCCGGCCGGCCCGGTGAAAAGGGCCGGGTGCCCTGTGCTTTTCACAACGGCCCGGCGCAGCACGGTCGTGAGGCTGCGCCGGGCGGGGTTCACAGCCGCGTGCCCGGACGTGCGGCGTTGGCGTAGTCGCCTTTCGATTCGCTCGCCGTCGCGATGTCCTGCGCGCCGGTCAGCTCCAGCACTTCGCGCGCGCGCGACGACCACTCGTGGTCGTCGGCGTGCACCGAGAGGAGGATGCCGCCCTTGCGCACGCGTCCTTCGTAGCGCTTCGCTTCGTACTCGGGCACGCCGTAGCCGATGAGCGCGCCGGTCATGCCGCCCAGTGCGCCGCCGGCGCCGGCGCCGGCGAGCGCGGCGACGATCGGGCCAGCGGCGACGAGCGGCCCGATGCCGGGCACGGCCAGCGCGCCGATGCCGGCCAGCCATCCGAGCGTGCCGCCGACCAGCGCGCCGGAACCCGCGCCGGCGGTGGCCCCTTCAGGCGCCTTGCTCGCCAGCTCGTGCGCGAAGTCCTTGGAGCCGACGTTCTGCGGCCACAGGATGGAGATGTCGGTCGCGCGGAACCCACGCTGGCGCAGCATCTCGACTGCGCGCTCCGTGGTCTCCTGCGATTGATAGATGCCGAAGACTGCGGTGTTCGCCATAACCAGATTCTCCTCACTCGAGAGACGACGTCGCGGCCGCGTCATTGCTGGCGTCCGCGACGGATCTGCACCTGAAACGCGCCGGAGTTGTCGCCGAAATGATCGTCGTTGATTCCGAGCTGCAACCGGCCGCTCGCCGGCATCACCACCGTGCGCCCGGCGCCGATCGCAAACGGCACGCCGCCGTCGACGCGCGCGATCAGCCCGCCGGCGGGCAGCGCCGGGACCGGATAGCGATTGCTGCGAACGGCATTCTTGCCTTCAGGGCCGACGATGTTGCCGTTGCCCGGGCGGAACGCCACCGTGCCGGCCGTGTCGAACGACAGCACGTCACCGCGTCGCACCGTGACCGACGTCGTCGTCCACGCGGATGCCGCGGGGACTACGACTTCATCGAGCAGGCCGCGGCTGTCGTAGGTTCCCGGCCAGGGGTCCGACCAGCTCGCGCCTTCTTCGTCGCCGCGGATGACGACGCGATATTCGCCCTCGTTGTCCGCGTGCGTGTCGTCGTTGATGCCGAGCTCGAGCCGTCCGCTCGCCGGCATCGTGATCACGTTCGAGCCCGCGCCGATCCGGAACGGACGTCCGCCGTTGATGCGAGCGATCAATCCGCCGACCGGCATGTTGCTCAGCGGGTAACGGTAGCTGCGCGTCGCCGGATCGCCGTTGGCGTCGGTCCATTCACCGGCGCGGTACGCAATCGATCCGCTCGCATCGAATGACAGCGACTCGCCGCGGCTGACGGTGAGGCCGGTGTCGGTCCACGCCGTGCTCCCGGCGATCCGCAGCTCGCGCGTCGTGCCGCTCGCTCCGCTCGTCGCGTCCGGCCGGGTCCGGCGCCAGATGCTGCCCAGGCCCGATTCGTCCGCGCTCGACTCGGCATCGACCCATGCGCCGCTGGCATTGCGGCGCAGCACGTCGACGCGGAACGCGCCGGAGTTGTCGCTGTAGTCGTCGTCGTTCACGCCGAGCTGGAGACGCCCGGACGCCGGCATCGTCACCGCCGAAGTGCCGCTGCCGAGTGGGAACGGCGCGCCGTTGCCGACGCGGGCGATGAGGCCGCCGACGCCCATGTCGTCGACGGGAAACGCCGGACTGCGAACGGTGTTGTTGCCGGCCGCGTTGGCGGTCTGGCCGATGCCTTCACGGAAGCGGATGCGTCCCGTCGCCTGGAAGCGGACCTGCTCGCCGCGACGGACGACGATGCCCGTGTCGGTCCACATGGTGTTCGCGTCGACGATCACGCCGCCGGCGTCAGCGGACGGCGTGCTCACGTCGTCCGACCGGCGGGCCGCGGCGCCGCGTCCCGCCCAGTCGCTCTGCCACTGCGCCCGCGCTGCGTCGGCCTGCAGATAGATCCGGCTGGCGCTGCGAATCGGAAACTCCTCGACGCGGCCGCTGCGCTGACGCCACCGGATGGTGTCGCCGCCGACCAGGTCGACGAGCGTGCCGGTGTGGATGGCGCCATCGCGCATCACGAGCGTATGCCCGGCGCCGAGACTTTGAAGCTCGCGGTTGCCTGGCCGCCCGCCCGCGAAATCGATGGCGACGACCTGATGAAAGGGAATCGGCACTTCGGTGCCGTCAGCAAGGCCGACGTTGAACTCGTTCTTGTCCGCGCGGATGTTGGTTCGCGCGTCGGTATGGAACACGACGGTGCCGCTCATGCGTTGCCCGTCGGTCAGGATGAACGTCGCGCGTTCGGCGCCGCGCACCATCGCCGCCGTCGCGCAGACCATGAGGAGGGCTGCGCCGAATGTCCGTATGTGTCGCATGATCGAATCTCCTCGCCTGTGGTGAGGCTCAGCCATGGATTTTGCAAACCGGCTGCCAGCGGCCGGCGCGCCGCGAAGGGTGAAAAACCCGCCCTCAGGCACTCAGATTTCCAGGGCTGGAGGACAGGTCGCCGGTCAGTTCGACGCATGAGAGAATCGCGCGCAGCCGCCCTGTCAGATCGACAGACCGCTCCCAGCTCCGGAGGTGAATCGATGACTCGATGCACTGCTGCGCCGCCTCGCACGCCTCTTGCACAACCGACGGTCATGCCCTGCCGATCGCGTGGAGGCCTCGCCACCATCGGCGTACTCGTCGGCGCGATGCTGATCGCGGCGCCGGCCACGCTGCCGGCCCGCCAGGGCCCGTCGGTCCCCGTCATCCACGACGTCTCGCCTGCGGTGCCGCGCACCAGCACGAGGCCGCAGCTCCTCACCGTCAACGGCAGCGCGCTTCGCAAGCACCTCACGCTCTCGGTGGTGAAGCCGGACGGCAACGTCGCGACGTACTCGGGCCGCGACCTGCTCAACCGTCGCGACGAGACGTTCGTCGTCCCGCTCGTGATCAAGGACGCCGGCGTCTACACGTTCCGCGTCAGCAACGCGGACGGCTCGGTGTCGGCGCCCTTTGTCGTCAAGGTGAACGACAGCGCCGCCGAACCCGAAGCGCCGCGGATCGACCGCGTGATGCCGAACGAGCGCGTCTCCGGCGCGTCGATCCAGGAAGTGCGCATCGACGGCGTCCGTTTCGATCCGGCCTTGAAAGTCACGGTGACCGATCCCGGCGGCCAGGAGGTCTCGGACATCTCCGTCGATCGGCTGTCGCCGAAGTCGTTCCGGCTCAAGATGCGATTCGATCAGAGCGGCCCGTACCTGCTCACCGTTGAGCGGCTGTCGGGCGCGACGTCGAACGCAATGGCCATCAACGTGAGGTGATCGTGAACCGCCGCGGCACCCTGTAAAGCGCGCAGGGTGCCGCGCGCCGACATACGCGCAGACGAGATATCGATCACGGCGTGCGCACTCCGATCGCGGCGTGCGCCTTGGCACCGGGCTTGCTGACGATGAGCTGCGGAGGAGACGCGGTGCGTCGCGGCGCCGCGACAGCCCACCCGCATGCCAACTCGATCCCGATCTACGCGATGGCCGATCTGGGCGCTATCGCTGCTGCTTGTCTATCCTGCCGGCGCGGCCGCGCAGGAATCCACGGGCACGATCACGGGACACGTCACGACGCCTGACGGCCGGCCGATCGCTGGCGCGACCGTCACCGCGCGTGCACCAGAGCTCATCGACAAACGCGTCGCGGTCTCGTCGGCGCTGGGCGCGTTCAGCCTGCCCTCGTTGCCGCCGGGACGTTACGTCCTCTCGTGCGAGCTCGCCGGACACGTCACGACCAGACGCACGCTGACGCTCTCGGCGCGAGAGATGCTGTTCGCCGACTTCCAGCTGCACGCGGCGCCGCGCCCCGAAGACGCGATCATCGTGACCACCGAGCCGTTCGTCGTCGCCGATCTGCCGCCGACGTCGACGACCTGGCGGCAGGCGACGCTCGAGACGCTGCCGGTGGTCGGCGGACTGGCGAGCGCGATCGCGCTCACGCCGGCGCTCACCGCGGCGGCGAGCCAGGCGCGCCTGAACCTCGACGGCGCGCCGCTGGGCGGCATCAACAGCGCGATGACTCAGGCGTGGCCGAACGCTCAGGCGTTCGATCAGATGTCGACCGAGACGTCGCTGCCGTCTGTCGACGCGTCGCTCGGCAGCCCGGTGATGTTCGCGGTCACGCGCGCCGGCGGGGATCGCCTGTGGGGATCGGCACGCGCCACGATCGGCAATGCGAACAACGCCGCCGACGACCTGCTGCTGGCCCGGAGGACCGAGAACACGACCGGCGCCATCGAAGGCGCGCTCGGCGGACCGATTCGAACGGGTCGGGTCTGGCTCTTCGGGTCCGGCCGGCACGCGGGCGAGACCGTCGAGCGCGCCGCGCGCCTGGCCGCGGGCACCGTTCCGGAACGATTGCGCGACGACCAGATCGAGGCCAAGGTCACCGCGGCACTGAACAGCCGCCACCGTTTCACCGGTCTCTGGCTCGCCGCCGGGCGCGGACTGACGAACACCGTCCCGGACGGAGGCATCAGCCTCGAGAGCGCGAACGCCGCTGTCTCTCGCGACGACACGTTCGGCCTGCTGTCGGGCGCCTACTCGGCCGCCTTCTCGATGTGGACGGTGGACGCGCGGCTCACGCGCGAGTGGATCGACACCGAGCTCGATCGGCCCGTTGGCCTGGGCGGCGCCTTCCCCGTGTTCGATCTGCAGACCCGCGGCGTCGCCGGCGGCGGCCTCGCATGCAGTGCGTGCGAGAACGCCGGCCGCGGTCGCACGGTGTTTCGCGTCGCGACGAGCGCCTTGATCGCCAGCGGCACGCAACTGCATCGCCTGGTCGCTGGCTACGAAGGTGACTCGGAACGCTGGAACGCCGCTGGCCAGCCCGAGGGCGGGGCCTTCAGCGTCGTCGCATCGCGCTTCCGCGTCGTCGACGACGACGTCGTTCCGGTGCTCGACAGCAATGGCTCGGCGTGGATCGTCTGGCGCCAGCCGTTCGAGGCGCGCGCGCGGTCGCGGGGCCACTCGCTGTTCATCGCCGACGAGTGGCGCGTCGGATCGGCGCTGACGATTGTTCCCGGACTGAGATGGACGCGCGAGTCCGTGACGGAGGGCGATGATGCCGCACTCGTCGAGACGAGCGGACTCAGTCCGTCCGTGCAGGTGGCCTGGCAGCCGGCGGCCGCGCGCGGCTGGCGACTGAACGGCGGCTTCGCGCGCATCGCCGCCGATCCGTTCGCCACGCTCGTCGCCAACGGCACCATCGCCGCGCCGACACGCGCGTTCCTCTATTCGGGACCGCCAATCAACGTGAGCTCCACGTCGGCTATCGACGCCGACACCGCGGCCGCCGCGGCCCTCGCCTGGTTTCAGACGAGCGGCAGCGTCGGCCGCCCGCCTTTCCTTGCCGCCGGCCCGGGTCTGACGCTCGAACGGACCGACGCGCCGCAGCCGCACTGGTGGGAATGGTCCGCCGGGGCCGATCGCGTCATGGGCGATCTGAGACTGCGCGCCGACTTCACGTCCCGCCATGGCAGCGGCTATCTGGCCCGTCGCCTGACGACGCAACGCGCGGCCGACGGCGGCAGCGTGCTGGCGCTCGCCGAGCTGGTCGACGACGAGACACGGGACTGGACGCAGCGGGTCTTCGGCGCGCAGGCCGACTACCGCGTCGGCATCCAGGCGAACGTCTCGGCGCGCTACGCGTGGTCGCGGGAGTCGGGATTCGCGATCGATCGCGGCATCGATTCGCTGACGTCCGCGGCGCTCGCCTACCCGAGCTTCGCCGGCGAACCATGGGCGGCGCCGGGCGGCATCCGTGCCGGTGACAGCCGACATCACCTGCGACTGATGGGCCACGCCGACGTGCTGGTGAACGAGGATCTGGGATCGGTGAGCGTCGACGTGCTCCAGAGCTTTCACTCCGGAGCGCGATTCGGCGTCTCGGGCTGGACGGCGGTGCCAGCCGACGCAGGTGACGCCGCCTTCGCACAGCAACCGGTGGTCGCGCCTTACGCGTTCACGGCAGGCGACGCCTTCGGCGTGGATGCCGTGAGCCGTACCGATCTGGGGATCGTCTACAGACGCGGACTCGCCGGCACGGTGCGCGGGCAGCTGATCGTGCAGTTCCACATCCTCAATCTCTTCAACCACCGGGAGCCGTTCATGCCCGCCAATTACATCGCGGGGCGCACCTCGGCAAGCGAGCCGGGCGCGTTCGCCGCGTTCGACCCGCGCAGCGACGCGCCGGTTCAGGGCGTGAACTGGGATCTGGATCCGCGGCTGCAGGATCGGATGTCGATCGCGCCGGTCACGCTGCCGCGGGCCTATCGGCTCTCGATCACGGTGAGGTTCTGATGGCGCCGCGGCTTCTGACGATCGCACTTGCACTCGGCCTCGCGCTCGGCGCCTGCCGGCAGCGGATCGTGCAGCCGCCGGAGACCGCGCCGACGGCGGCGCGCCTCGCCGAGCTCTGGGTCGAGCCGACGACGGCGCGCGATCTGTTCCACGGACCGGGCGGCCGCGAGCTCGCCCCCGATGCCAGCGGCCGGTTCGAAGTGATCGCGCTCAAGGTCGGCGGATTCTCGGAAGGCGTCACGGTCAAGGACGCCCGGAACCGCGAGTGGAGCGTGAAGCTGCCGCCGGAGGCGTACACCGAGGTCGTCGCCTCGCGCATCCACTGGGGCATCGGCTATCACCAACCGCCGCTCTACTTCGTCCGCGAGTGGCAGGCCGAGGGCGCGACCGCGCCTAATCCCCAGCTGCCCGGACGATTCCGCGAGAAGAACCCGAGCTTTCACGGGATCGACGAGAAGGGCGCCTGGTCGTACTACGAGAATCCCTTCGTCGGCACGCGGCAGATGAACGGACTGCTGGTGCTGCAGGCGATGCTCGGCAACTCGGATCTCAAGGACTCCAACAACTCGATCTACGAGCTGAAGGAGCCCGCCGAAGGCGCGCGGCAGTGGTACGTCGCCCGCGACATCGGGCACACCTTCGGACGGACCGGGCGGCTCAACGCCGCGCGCGGCGACATCGAGGTCTTCGAGCAGACCCCGTTCATCCGTCGCATCGACGGCGATCGCGTCGAGCTCGAGTACTCCGGCCGGCACCGCGATCTGTTTGCGAACCTGACGACGGCCGATATACGCTGGCTCTGCCGGGAGCTCGCCCGGCTGACGGACGCGCAGTGGCGCGATGCGTTCCGCGCCGCCGGCTATGAACCTGACACGGCCGGCCGCTTCATCCGCCGTCTCAAGGCGAAGATCGCCGAAGGACTGGCGCTTCCTGAACCGCGCGGCGAGATCGGCAGGGAGATCGATCGATGAAGACGATCCGTGTCGCCGTCGCGCTGATGCTCGCGCTCGCGGCATCGGCCCGAGCCCAGCAGCCGCCCGCCAGTTCCGACGCCAAGGCCATCGCAGACTTCGATGCGCGGCTCAAGAACTACGTCGCCCTCCATCAGAAACTCGAGAGCACGCTGCCGGCGCTGCCAAAGCAGGCGGGACCGGAGCGGGTCGCCGAGCATCGCAGACGACTCGCCGGCCTCATCGTCACGGGCCGGCCGAAGGCGACGGTCGGCGAGCTGTTCGCGCCGGACATTCGCGCCGTGATCCGCCGCGTGCTCGCGCGTGTGCTCGGCGGGCCGCAGGGCAAGTCGCTGAAGAGCGCGATCATGGACGAGAATCCGCCCGGGCTCACGCTCAAGGTCAACATGCTCTACCCCGAGGACCGGCCGCTGGCGACGATGCCGCCGGAAGTGTTGAAGGATCTGCCGAAGCTGCCCGAGGAGCTCGACTACCGGTTCGTCGGCGACGATCTGATTCTGCTCGACACGCACGCGCACGTGATCGTCGACTTCATTCCCGGCGCGATGCCGAGGTGATCATGTTCGAAGGTTCGCGCCTCTCCGCGCGTCTCGCCCTGCTGTCGAGTCTCGTCGTCGTCGCCTTCGTCGTCGCCTGCCAGATGTCGCCGGAGCCGCAGGCGCCGCCGGCGCAGGTCCAGGCGCCCTCCAGTCCCGCCGAAGAGATTATCCCGCTGCCGAATCTGCCGGACTCGCTGAAGTTCGCCGTCCTCGGCGATTTCGGCACCGGAAGCACGCGCCAGTACGAGATGGGCGCGCGCATGGCGGAGGTGCACACCTCGTTCCCCTACGAGCTCGTGATTACCGTCGGCGACAACATCTACGGCGGCGAGAGCCTGCGCGACATGCAGAACAAATTCGAGAAGCCGTACAAGGGGCTGCTCGACCGCAACGTGAAGTTCTACGCGTCGCTCGGAAATCACGATCTGCCGGAACAGCGCTTCTACAAGCTGTTCAACATGGACGGCAACCGCTACTACACGGTGAAGGCGCCGAAGGAGAGCGTGCGATTCTTCGCGCTCGACAGCACCTACATGGTGCCCGAGCAGTTGACGTGGATCGAGAACGAGCTCAAGGGATCGAACGACGACTGGAAGATCGCCTACTTTCACCATCCTCTCTACTCGTCGGGCGAACGGCACGGATCGGAGACCGAGCTCCGCAAGGTGCTGGAACCGCTGTTCATCCGCTACAACGTCAGCGTGGTGTTCGCCGGCCACGATCACTTCTACGAGCGCCTCAAGCCGCAGGAGGGCATCGCGCACTTCGTCGTCGGATCGGGCGGCCAGCTCCGCGTCGGCAACATCGATCGGAACACGGGGCTGACCGCGCGCGGGTTCGACACCGACCTCGCGTTCCTCGTCTGCGAGATCAAAGGCGACCAGATGACGTTCCAGGCGCTCGCGCGCAGCGGACGGATCGTCGACTCGGGGACGATTACGCGGCGCATTCCCGCCGGCAGCGGCAGCTAGACCTCCATTCCAGGTGCAGGACGTCGCGGTCGGCGCCGCCGGGCGCCGCACGTGCGCGCCGCTGGTCCCTGTAGAAACTCCAGGGTGCGGGGCGAGCGCGCGGCGCGTCGGGCGCGACGCGGGCGTGGCTTCCGTGGCACGTCGTTTGCTCAATGTGAGTCCGTGCGTGCCCAGCGGAAAGCCGTTGCGGTTCATCGAGTTCTTCGTCGCGCGGCGTTGACAGCGGGACTGGTGATCGCCGCGTCGGTCGCCGTCACGGCGCAAGCATCCTTTCCGCCGCAGGCGGCGCCGGAGGCTCCCGTCGACGTCATCGCTCAGCTCTGGGAAGCGACGTTGCGGCTGCCGTTGGCGGCGGCGCTCGGCGCGGCGCTCGCGCTCCGGCCGCGGCGGCGCGGCACGCCGGCGCGGTCGATGTCGGTGATCGAAACGCAGATCGTGCTGGCGGTCGTGGGCGCGCTGATCATGCTCGTTGTCGGCGCGAGCCTGGCGCGCGCGTTCGGCATCGTCGGCGCGGCGAACCTGATTCGCTACCGGGCGAAGATCGACGACCCCAAGGATGCCGTGGTGATGCTGGCGGCGCTCGCGGTCGGACTGGCATCGGGCGTCGGCCTCTACCTCCTGGCGACGTTCGGCACGATCTTCGTCGGCGTCGTGTTGTGGATCATCGAAAGCTTCGAGCCGCGGGTGCGCAAGGAGTTCGAGCTCCACCTGAGGAGCAAGGGCGGGATGCAGGAGCTGAGGCCGAAGATCGAGTCGGTGCTCGGCCGCTTCCATGTGAAACAGGAGCTGCGCGCGTCGGCGGAGGATCACCTCACCTACGAGGTGTCGACGCCGGAGGACACGCGGCTCGATCGCGTGTCCCAGGCGCTCACCGGCCTCCAGCCCGAGGGCGAGATCGCCGTCGAGTGGGACGACCGCAAGGCCATGAAGAAGCCGGCGTGAGGACGTTGCCGTGAAGCTGCTGATCCAGCCTGATTCGGGACTCACGCCCATCGTGCAGGCGCTGCGCCGCGCGCGGCAATCGATCGACATCGCCATCTTCCGTCTCGATCGGAAGGACGTCGAGGAGGCGCTGGCAGCCGCGGTGCCGCGCGGCGTCAAGGTGCGCGCGCTCGTCGCTCACACCAATCGCGGCGGCGAAGACCGGCTGCGCAAGTGCGAGCAGCGGCTGCTCGACGCCGGCGTGGCGGTGTCGCGGACCGCCGACGAGTTCGTCCGCTATCACGGTAAGTACATCGTCATCGACGACACGCTGCACCTGCTCGGCTTCAACTTCACCAAGCGCGACGTCACCAGGACGCGCAGCTTCGGCATCCAGACCCGCGACCGCCGCGCGGTCAAGGACGCGCTGACGCTCTTCGAGGCGGACCTGACGCGACAGCCGTTCCAGGGCGCGAAGGGATCGACGCTGGTCACCAGTCCCGAGTCGGCGCGCGAGACGCTGACGCGCTTCGTCCGCGGCGCGCGCAAGCGGCTCGCGATCTACGACTCGAGGCTCGAGGATCCGGGCTTCGTCAAGCTGATCCAACAGCGCGCGGCGGCCGGCGTCGAAGTGCAGGTCATCGGCAAGGCCCCGAAGCTCGGCAAGGACATTGCGGTGCGGCCGCTCAAGGGCCTGCGTCAGCACGTCCGCGCGATCATCCGCGACGGCACGCGCGCGTTCGTCGGCAGCCAGAGCCTGCGCCGCCTCGAGCTCGACGAGCGGCGCGAGGTCGGGCTCATCATCTCCAACCCGGCCGTGGCGCGGCGCATGCTCCAGGTGTTCGAAGCCGACTGGAAAGAATCGGCGACGGACGAGGACAAGAAGGTCGAGAAGAAGGAAGAGAAAGACGAAAAGAAAGACGAAAAGAAGGACGAGAAGAAGATCGCGAAGGACGATGCCGCCGAGCCCCGCGCGGCCGCGTCGGCCTGAACCTTCCGGCGCAGTTCTGATAGTCTGCGGCCATGGCGAAACGCCCACGACCCTCGGTCACCCCACTGGCGCGGCTCGAACGGGAACTGTCGTCGCTGAATTCCAGACGCGACAGCGTCATCGCGCAGATCAAACACGCGCTCGAGCATCTGACACTCGGCTCGTTCGCCTCGATGGCGGGCCCCGATCCCGCCGCGCATGCCCGACGGCGACGCGGCGCCTCACCAGCCAGCAAAGGCGGCCGGCGTCCGGGGTTCAAGATGTCGGCCGCCGCGAAGGCGAAGATTTCGGCTGCGGCCAAGAAGCGCTGGGCCGAGCGGCGCCGACAGAACGGCTGAGGGCGCGTTTGATAAAGTGTTAGGGTTGTTCGATCTCCCGCCGTGCGGTGAGTGTAGCTCAATGGCAGAGCACCGGACTGTGGCTCCGGTGGTTGCGGGTTCGATCCCCGTCACTCACCCCAAACCTTTCGTCAAGAGCGCCGGTTAACTTTTTGAACTCGGGTCGGCGTCGCGGCTGATGGCGGCCGCGCGCTCATGCCGCAGGGATTCGAGGCACTGGCGACGAAGCGCGGCCAGCCGCTCTATCCGCCGGGCCGGGACGTGCGCTGCATCGTCTCGTTTGGCATGCTCACCGAAGGCTGGGACTGCAACACAGCCACTGTCGATCATCGTTTTACCTTCACCGCGACCCACTCTTCCAGATCCTCCCAATACTCCGCCGGCTGCTCGGTGCC
>DASTCC010000344.1:0-2493 GCA_035711465.1 Vicinamibacterales bacterium | reverse complement strand
GATCGCAGCGGCTTCGGCGTGCTCGACGATCTCGCGGCGCGTCCCGAGCTCGGCCGGCCGGCCGTGATCATGCTGACGTCGTCGCACGAGCCCGCGGACGCGGAACGGGCGCGGGCGTTCGGCGTCGCGGCCTACCTGCCGAAGCCGGTGAGCGCGAACGAGCTGCGCGCGGTCGTCGCCGCGGCCCTGGATCGCGCTGCGGCCGCGCCGCTCCTGCCGGCCCCCGCCTCCCGGCCGGCCGCCACTTCCCGGCCGGACACCGACGCGCCGGCGCGCGTCGTCCGCGTGCTGCTCGCCGAAGACAACCCGGTGAACCAGCTCGTCGCCGAGCGGATGCTGAGATCCCGCGGCCACGACGTCACCATCGTCGGCAACGGCGTCGAGGCGCTTGCCGCGCTCGATCGCGCGAGCTTCGACGTCGTGCTGATGGATCTGCAGATGCCCGAGATGGGCGGCCTCGAGGCCGTGCGTCTCATTCGCGCCGCCGAGCGCGAGCGTGGCACGCCCCGCCTGCGGGTCGTCGCGATGACGGCGCACGCGCTGCCCGCCGACCGCCGCGAAGCGCTCGCGGCCGGCATGGACGACTACCTGACCAAGCCGGTCGTCCGGCAGCAGCTCATGGCGATGGTCGAGCGATCTTCGGATCCGCCGGCCGATGCCGGGTTGCTGACCGTCGCCATGCTCGAGACCTTCGGCGGCGAGTCCGATCTGATGCGCGAGATGGCGGGCGTCTTCGTCGAGGTCTGTCCGCGGCTGCTCGACCGGCTCGGCCGCGCGATCGCCAGCCGGGATGCCGCGGTCCTGACGCGCGCCGCCGAGGACTTCGCGCGAACGATCGGGCAGTTCGGGTTGGAACCGCTCGCGCCCGTTGCCCGCGCGTTCGAAGAGCACGCCGCGACCGGCGACTTCGATGCGGCCGCAGACGCGCTTCAGCGGCTGGAGGCGGTGTTGACGCCGTTCCTCGCGGTGCTCGAGGGGCTGGGGCAGCCGTCCACTACTCCGAGTACGACAGACAGGGAGCCATGACCTTCATGTTCGCTTCACGTGTCGTTCGTCGCGCCACCACGCTCGCGTTCGCCGCCGGCCTCGCTCTGCCGGCGGCGGCCGCGGCGCAGCAGCAGTCGAGCCTCTCGTCGCTCAGCCTCGAGGAGCTGATGAGGCTCGAGGTCGAGCCGGTGTTCGGCGCTTCGCGGCGACTGCAGCCGGTCACCGAAGCGCCGGCGTCGATCACCATCGTCACCGCCGAGGACATCCGGCTGTTCGGCTACCGGACGCTCGCCGACATCCTGCGCAGCGCCCGGGGCCTCTACGTGACCTGGGATCGCAACTACCACTACGCCGGCGTGCGCGGCTTCTCGGTGCCGGGCGATTACTCGACGCGGGTGCTGCTGCTCGTCAACGGGCACCGCATGAACGACAACGTCTACGACCAGGCGTCGATTGGCCCTGACTTCGGCCTCGACGTCTCGACGTTCGAACGCGTCGAGATCATCCGCGGCCCGGCCTCGGCGCTCTACGGCACCAACGCGTTCTTCGGCGTCGTCAACGTGATCACGAAGAAGGGCGCGTCCGTGGACGGGCTCTCGGTCGAGGCGGACGGCGGCACGCTCGGCACCGCGTCGCTGCGATCGTCCTTCGGCCGCAAGCTCGACAACGGCGTTGCCTTCCTCGTCTCGGCCACCGGATCGCGCACTTCCGGCGAAGGGCAGATCTACTTTCCGGCGTACGACGATCCGTCGACCAACTTCGGCGTCGCCGAGGGCATGGACGGCAGCCGCTTCGGTCAGTTCTACAGCCAGGTCTCGACGCGCCGCTTCACCTTCACCGGCGCCTACGGACGCCGCATCCGCCACGTGCCCACCGCTGCCTTCGGGACCCTCTTCAACGACGATCGCTTCACCACCGATGACGAGCGCGGCTTCGTGGATGGGCAGTACGATCGCGCGTTCGGCCGTGTCCGCCTCAACTTGCGCGGCTATCTGGATCACTACGAGTATCGCGGCCACTATCCCTACGAGAGCGTCACGCTCGACGATCCGACCTACGTTCAGCTCGACGGCGGCGTCGGGCGCTGGTGGGGCGGGGAAGCGCGGGCGACGTCGGAGATCAACGACCAGCATGCGATCACGGCCGGCGTCGAATTCCGCCGCAACCGCCAGCAACGCCAGTGGGTGATCGACGCCGACGATCCCGGCGCCGATTTCGATCAGCGCGCGAACTCGCACGTCTTCGCCGCCTATGCGCAGGACGAGATCAAGGTCGTCGACCGGCTGCGACTGCACCTCGGCGCGCGTGTGGACAGCTACGCCGACACCTCGAGGGTGACGCCGCGCGCGGCGGTGATCTTCAACCGATCGGCCAACGAGGCGGTGAAGCTGCTCTACGGCCAGGCGTTTCGCGCCCCGAACGCCTACGAGCGCGACTACTACTCGCCCAACCGCGACAGCGACACGCCGCTCACGCCCGAGAGCGTCCGCACCTTCGAGATCGTCT
>DASTCC010000343.1:0-4413 GCA_035711465.1 Vicinamibacterales bacterium | reverse complement strand
AGCGGGCTCCGCTTCATCATCCGCACCGAGTAGCGGAGGTCCTTGCCGAGATCCTCGACCCAGCGCGTGCCGCGCGCATCGCGCGCCTGTTCTTTCATCGCCTCGACCGTGCCGAAGCTGGCCAGCGCGAGCCGCCTGGCTTCGGCGTCCGGAGTGCCGGCGCGCCGCAGCCGCGCGGCCTCCTCCTCGACGTGAAACCGCAGCTCCTTGTCGAGCTCATGCTCGAGCCGTTCGCGTCCGACGAGTCGCCGCCACCAACCCATGGCTCACTCCGCGGTCTGCAGAATCAGACGGATGGCCTCGGACAGCCGCTGCCAGTCGGCGACTTCCGCCTCGAGCTGCCGGCGCCCCTTCGCGGTCAGCCGGTAGACCTTGGCCTCGCGGCCCGAGTCGGTGACGCCCCAGGTCGCGCTCAGCCAGCCCCGATTCTCGAGCCGGTGCAGCGCCGGATAGAGCGATCCCTGCGGCACCTGCAGGAGCGCCTGCGAGATCTGCCCGATGCGCGTCGCGATCGCATAGCCATGGAGCGGCCCGGCCGCGACGACCTTGAGGATGAGCATGTCCAGGGTGCCCTGGAGGAGGTCAGATTTCTCGGACGGCATGCCTAGGCATTCTACCTGTGAATAGGTAGACGCGCTAGGCGTCGGATCGGTTGGCGGCCGGGCGCCCCGAGATCGCTACAACAGCCCGCGAAGCGAGAGGACGAAGAGGGCGATCACTGCCCAGAAAATGACTGACTCGACGATCGCCTGATGCCGTCCGAACATCGCGCCCGATCCCGCGGCAGCTGCAGCGTCACACGAGCTTGTGTGCGCCAGGCGTCGAACCTGCCGACGGCAGGGGATCGTGCCTGCGTCGCCAGAGGATGATCGCGAAGGCGATCAGCGCGCCGCCAGCAGCGGCGATGGCGATGGTCACGCCGATGCGCGGAATCGTGAGCGCGGTGACGAACGCGACCGCCACGAAGCCAAGGCCCCCGAGGCCGGCGACCTTGATGTGCGCCATGTTGATGACGTCGGTGCTCGCCGCGTCGTCACCAAACACGTCGCGGACGGGCGTCGATCGCGCGGCGCCGGGCCGGCGCCACAGCAGCACCGCCGCGACCACCAGGCCGCCGGCGATCGCCGGCACAAGGATCATCGCGAAAGGACTGACCGCGAGCGCGACCGTCAGGAGCAGGAACAGCACCCAGATCAGCGACTGGAACGCTTTCATGGCGGGCCCTCCCCTCTCTCAAGGTCAAGTCTACGCCCGGATGCCCGGGGCTACCCGCCAAAGCAGCGCTGATATCGCTCGCCGCCGCGGCCGCGCTGACGGGCCGCGAGCTCGACGAGCCGGCGCAACTCCTTGATCGGCTCGGGATTGTCGTCCACCTGCAGCCGCAGCACGACGTCGTTGTGCAGCCACACGCCGCATTCTTTCTTGACGACGATCATCGCGGCCGATTGCTGGCCGCGCGTGTCGCCGCCGGCCGCCTGTCCCGCCTCGAGCGCCGCCTGGAGCCGGAACGACAGATGCTGAAATGCGCCGTTGGCGTCCTTCTCGGTGTCTTCGAACGCCTTGACCATGTCGGCGACGACGGCTTCACCCGCGAGGATGTTGCCTTGCGCGGTCACGTACTTGCCCTGTTTGTCGCCGGCCCATTTGCTCGCACGCGGCCCGGTGTGCGCGGCGAACTCGCCTTTTGCGTTCATCACCGCAAACTGACGACCAAGCTTGGACCAGTTCACCTGGTTGTCTGCCGGCCCGGTTGCAGGACGCGGATCCGGATCGTCGGCGAGCACCTGCGCGATGATGTCCTTCGGCGCCATGCCCTGCCGCAGCAGCGCCATCGCCTGCGGCCCGTAACTGACGTCGACGATGGCCTGCGTCGCGACCACGCCGACGTTGGCTTCCGCCCAGAGGACGCCGTTGCCGACGGAGAACACGCGCGACTGCACGGCCGCGCCCATCTCGCCGGTGCGCGGATCGAAGCCGATCACCGAGAACGTGCTCGGCGGATCTTCGGGGCCGTTGACGCGCGGCAGATCGCGCGATTGCTGCGCGCCGATCGCGAACGGCGCGGTCAGGGCGGCGGCAATCGCCAGGATCAGGATGCGAGCTCGCATGGGGCCTCCTCGAATGGCGCCGCTAGCGGCGCGCGGACGGGCGGTTGATGAAGTTGACGATCGCGGCAATCCAGGCGTCGTGCGTGTCTTCGATCTGCGCCGCGTGATCGCCGCCGGGCAGCACGACCATCTGCTTGTCGGGCGTCGCCAGGCGCGCGAAGAACTTGCCGGCGTCGTCGGCGGAGACGCCGGGGTCGCGCGATCCGAACAGCACCAGCGTCGGCACGGTCACGCGCGCCGGCTTCAGCGAGTTGAAGTCGCCGTCGCCTTTCAGATCGGCGAGCACCGGATCGGCCTTGAGCGCCTGCTGCGTGAAGGCGTCGATCACCGCCTGGGGCGTGACGTCCGGCGAGATGAAGTCGCTCGCCGCCGCCGCGGCGGTGTTCTTCAGCTTCGCCGGCGGCTCGCTGACTTGCGTGTCGAGAAACTGCAGGTCCGGATCGAAGACGAAGCCGAACATCACCAGCGCCGACACCCGCGCCGGCGCCGACTGCGCCGCCATCATCGCGGCGGCGGCCCCGCGCGACCAGCCGACCAGAACCGGCCGCGGCAGACTCGGATGCTGGGTCGCCACCCAGGCGAGCACGTTGATCAGATCGGCGGCGGCGCGCCGCGGCGTCAGCCAGCCGGTGCTGTCGCGCGGCGTCTCGCCGTAGCCGCGCAGGTCGATGGCGTACGCCGCGTAGCCGCGCGACGCCAGCGCCATCATCACCGAGCGTTGCATGCCGGGCACCTGGAGATCGAAATCGGGCCGGCTGCTCCAGGTCCGGCCGTGCACGAGCAGAATGCTGCCCTTGGGTGCCTCTGGCCGGCGTGCCCAGACGGCCATCGGATGGCCGTCCGACGGGACCGTGAAACGTTCGGGGCCGGACACCGGCTGCGCTCGGGGCGCCACCGTCAGCAATGCGGCCAGCACGCCCACACCCGTGAGAGGCACGATGAATCGCGCTCGCATCTGGCGATTGTCCCCGCCTATTATGCCTGCTGACGGCTAACCGGCCCGGCTCGCGGTCTAACGGGTCACTGGATCGGCTGACGTGACGACTCTCGAGATCTCCACGACGGAAGATCGGCGCCCGCGTCGTTCGCGCGTGCCCGCGATCGCGGCGGTGTGTGTCGCCCTGCTCTGGCTCGGCCGCGGCGCCGCCTACGAACAGCGCGACGTTCCCGGCAAGCTCAGCGACAGCGACTTCTGGCGGCTGATCACCGAGGCCTCCGAGCAGGGCGGATCGTTTCCCTCGGAGAACTTCGTCTCCAACGAGACCGAATTCCAAACGGTGATCCCGCGCCTGAAGGCCGACGTGCAGACCGGAGGCATCTACGTCGGCGTCGGCCCCGATCAGAACTTCACCTACATCGCCGCGCTCAAGCCGGCGATGGCGTTCATCGTCGACATCAGACGGCAGAACCTGCTGCATCACCTGCTCTACAAAGCGCTGATGGAGATGTCGCCGACGCGCGCCGATTTCCTGACCCGGCTGTTCGGCCGGCCCAAACCGAAGGGCGTCGCCGACAATGCGCCGGCGGGCGTGCTGTTTGCGCCGTACCTGACGACGGAAGAGACGCCCGGTGCGTTCGACAGGAATCTGCGCGACGTGCTCGGCCGTCTCAAGGGCCATCATGGCTTCGTGCTCTCGCCGTCCGACGAGAGCACGATCGCACGCATCCTCCGGATCTTCCACGCGCATGGACCCGACATCGCGTATGCGACGTCCTACATCGGCACGCAGATGCGCGACGGCGTCATCGTCCGCACGCCGATGTCGATCTTCCCCGGCTTCGCGGATCTGATGGTGCAGACCGACAAGGACGGATTCAACCACGCTTACCTGGCGGACGAATCGCGCTATCGCACCGTGCGCGACATGCAGCTCAAGAATCTGATCGTCCCGATCGTCGGCGATTTCGCCGGGCCGAAAGCCATCCGTGCCGTCGGCGCCTACGTGCGCGCGCGCAAGGCGACGGTGACGACGTTCTACACGTCGAACGTCGAACAGTATCTGTTCCAGAACGGCGTCTGGGAGGACTACTACGCCAACGTCGCGTCGATGCCGCTCGACGACTCGAGCCGGTTCATCCGCGCCTACTTCCCGAGCGCGCAGCTCGGCGGGCGGGTCTACACGATTCGTCCGACCGATCCGCCGCAGATGCTGTTCTCGCGCCCCGGCGGGATGGGCTTCATCGAATCCGAGTCGCTGATCTGCTCGATCACGGACCTGATCGCCGCCGTCGACACCGGGAAGGTCCAGACCTACTACGACGTCGTCCAGTTCTCGAAGTAGCCGGGCCGGTCGGGTGGGGGGGG
>DASTCC010000342.1:0-10769 GCA_035711465.1 Vicinamibacterales bacterium | reverse complement strand
ACAATCTCGGATTCACCGGCCAGACCGAGCCGCCGCTGGTAGTGCCTGGCATGATTCGGGTGCAGCTCGATCCGGACGGGACACTGCAGGAGCTTCGCGCCGTTCCGCCAGATGCGCCGGACGCGACGGAGGTGTGGCCGGAGCCCGATTGGACGCCACTCCTCACCGCCGCACGATTCGATGCGGCCACACTCGTCGCCGCCGCGCCAGAGTGGCCGCCTCCAGTCGCATCCGATCTTCGACGGGCATGGGCGAACGGCGATGACCGAATCGAGGCGGCCGCGTTCCGCGGGCGCGTGGTCTGGTTCTCGGTCGTTCCGCCTTGGCGCAGCGCTCGGGAGGCGGCGCCGCCTCCGCCGCCCCCACCGATGCAGCGTCTTTTTCCATTTCTGGCGATCGGAGTTGTTGGTGGTGGTGTCCTGCTCGCGAGGCGGAATATCAGACTCGGCCGGAGCGACGTTCGGGGTGCGACCCTTTTCGGCGCTGCGTACGTGACGATGGGCGTCGTCGCCCACTTCCTGAGGTTCGACAGCGTTTCCGGATCGTTTTTCTACATGTGGAACACCCTGGCAGTCCAGTTCTTCTTTGGCGCCCTGGTGTGGGTCTTCTACGTCGCGCTCGAACCCTACGTGAGGCGGCTCTGGCCCGACACATTGACGGCGTGGACACGCGTGCTCGACGGCCGATTTCGCGATCCGCTGGTCGGCCGCCACATCCTCCTCGGTGCGTTGGGCGGCATCGTGGCCTCGGCTCTCATGACACTGCCGACCCTGGCAGCGGAGTGGGGCGGAAGTCCCCCCGAGGCGCCTGGTACAGGTGCATTGCTGGCGCTTCCAGGGGGCCGGTTCAACCTCTCCAGCAACCTTCTCGTGGTGCAACAGTCGTTTTTCTTCCCTTTCGCCGGCCTGCTCTTGCTTCTGCTGCTGCGCGTGGTCCTGCGGCGCCCCTGGCTCGCCAATACCGCGTTCATTGCGCTCCTGCTGGTGCCGAATTCGACTCGACCGGTGCTGGAGGTCGCGATGGTATTCGGAATGGCGGTGCTGGCGCTCGGCATCCTGACGCGGCTCGGGGTGCTGGCATTCGTGGTCACCGCGCTGTTCTCGAGCTGGAGCCATATCCCTCTCACCACTGACTCCAGTTCCTGGGTCTTCGCATCGTCGGCAATCACGATGGCGCTGTTCGCGATGGTGGCCATCTACGGCTTCGTCGTCTCGCTTGGCGGGCGGCTCGCGTTCAACGATCCGCTCGAACATTGATCCGGGGGGTTTGCTCGCGCCTCTCCACGGCCGGCGGTGAGGCGTGTAAGCTGTCGCCGATCCCTTGGTGGCTGAGATCCCAGAGGCGATTCGGCGGTTGCGATCCACGCCCGTCGTGACGGCTGTGGCCGTGGTGTCGCTGGCGCTCGGGATTGGCGCGAACACGGCGTTCTTTTCGCTCCTCGATGCGGCGCTGCTGCGGCCGTTGCCCGTGGCCGATCCGCACGACCTCGTGATCGTCGCGGCCGGCGATGCGCGGCGCGCGACGTGGCCGCAGGCGGTCTGGGCCGAGATTCGTGACCGTGGCCTGATCGACGACGGCTTCGCCTGGTTCTGGAATCGCGTCGACGCGTCGGAGCGCGGCGAGCGGCGATTCGTCGACGCGATCGCCGCGAGCGGCGGCACGTTCGCTTCGCTTCGCATTCAGCCGGCCGTCGGTCGGCTCTTGAGCGCAGACGACGACCGGCTCGATGGTGGCCCTGACGGTCTGGCCGCCGTCGTCAGCTATCGCTACTGGCAGCGGCACTTCAGCGGCAGTCCCGATGTCCTGGGCGCGACGATTGGCATCGACAAGCGCCGCTACCGGATCGTCGGCGTCTTGCCGCGCGGGTTCGTCGGGCTCTACGTCGGCTTGCCGCTCGACGTCGTCATTCCTCTCGGCGAGCCGTCGCGCACGCTGGGCAGTCCCTACGTCACGATCATGGGACGCCTGCGGACCGGCACCACGCTCGACGGGCTCTCTGCGACGCTGCAATCGCAGCAATCGCAGATTCGCGACGCCACCAATCCGTACACGACGAGCCCATATCGCGAGGCATACCTTCGCGAGGTGTTCACCGCCCGGGCGGCGCCAAATGGCGTCTCCTTTCTGGAGCGCCGCTACGGACAACCGTTGAAGATTCTCCTCGCTGTCGTTGGGATCGTGCTCGTCATCGCCGCCGGCAACGTGGCGATGCTCCTGCTCGCTCGGGCCATGGCCCGGCGGCGCGAGCTGGCCATCCGGGCTGCGCTCGGCGCGTCGCGGCTTCAGTTGATCTGGCAGGTGAGCATGGAGGGCGCCCTGATCGCCGCCGCCGGAGTTGCGCTCGGGCTGCTGTTTGCCGACTGGTGCGCGAAGTTCGTCGTGGCCAGCCTTTCGACGCAGGCGTACACGGTGTTTCTCGATCTCCGGCTGGATTGGCGCGTACTGGGATTCGCGTCGCTCACCGGTGCCGCCACGGCCTGTCTTTTCAGCGTCGCACCCGCGTTGCTGGTGACGCAGGCCAGGCCGATCGAGAACTTACGGCCTGTCGCCGGCAAGCCTGACGGTCGCCTCACCTTCGGCAGCCTCGTCGTCATCACGCAGGTCGCGATGTCGTTGATGCTCGTCGGCGGCGCGGGATTGTTCCTGCGAACGTTGTGGTCGCTCGCGGCCATCGACGTCGGCTTCGATCGCGACCGCGTGCTGATCGCCTCGATCGATGCGAACGAACGGCGCGGGTCGCTGCCGAGGCTTGTCGACGCCATCGTGAGGGTTCCCGGCGTCGTTCGCGCGTCGGCGTCGCTCGCGATGCCGGGCGGCAACTCGGCCTGGACGCCGTGGATCGCGCTCAGCGATGGCACGACGCTGCCGCAGGGGCCGAACGGTGTCTACGGCAATCGCGTCACGGCGCAATGGTTCGAGACGCTGCGTACGCCGATCATTGCCGGCCGGCAGTTCACCGAACACGACGGCGCCGGATCCGGGCGTGTCGCCATCGTCAACGAGTCGTTCGCAAACCGGTTTCTGAAGGGGGCGCCGCTGGGACAAACGATCGTGGTGCGAAGTAGGGCGAACGATCGCGGCGAGCCCGTCCAGATCGTGGGTGTCTCTCGTGACGCGATGTACCGCTTCGTCAAGGAGGCGCCGCCGCCGACGATCTACGCGCCGCTGGCGCAGACGACAGAGCCGCTGCCGAGGACGCTCAACGTCAGCGTCCGAACGGCGCGCCCGCTCGACGACGACCTGCGTTCGGCAGTCGCGCGGACGATCGGCGAACTCGAGCCCGAGGCGACGATTGCCTTTCGCACGCTCGCCGATCAGGTCGATGCGCAGTACGCGCAGGAACGTCTCGTCGCGCAGCTGGCGGCCATCTTCGGCGGGCTCGCGATTCTGCTCGCGGCGCTCGGTCTATACGGGCTGACCACCTTCGCCGTCGGGCGCCGGCGGGATGAAATCGGCATTCGCATCGCGCTCGGCGCGGATCCGGCGCGCGTCGTGCGGCTCGTTCTCTCGCGCGTCGCGATGCTCGTCGGCGCCGGAGTCGTCCTTGGGCTGATCGTGTGTGTGTGGACGACGCGAGCGATCGCCGCGATGCTGTTCGACGTGCAGCCCGGAGATCTCTTCACGTGGGCCGGCGCGTGCACGCTGGTCAGCGCCGTGGCGCTCCTCTCCGCGTGGCTGCCGGCGCACCGGGCGGCTGGTCTCGATCCGGCGTTGGTACTGAAGCAGTCCTGAGGGATCCTGACGGCCGGCTACTTGTGCGGGCCCATGGCCGCGCAGGCATTCGGCGAATAGCGACGCAGAAGTTCGCCGTACATCTCCAGCCGCATCAGTCCGAGCCTGGCGCGCCGGAGATTGACGCCGTCCGGATCCTCCATCGGCGCGACCTCGAAATCCTTGCCGCCGGCGCACTCGAAGTGCTGGCCGTAGAGTTGACGCTTTCCCTGGTCGCGCTGCGTGCGGTCGTAGACCGTCGCGTACGAC
The DNA here is from genome assembly GCA_035711465.1 of Vicinamibacterales bacterium. Taxonomy (GTDB): domain Bacteria; phylum Acidobacteriota; class Vicinamibacteria; order Vicinamibacterales; family SCN-69-37; genus DASTCC01. Next base: position 6,788 of record DASTCC010000342.1, on the reverse strand, counting down.
GCGGGATCGGCCTGGCCGGCGTCGACGTTGTTCTTCAGCTTCGGCAGCACCACACGACGGAACTCCGCCGGCTGGTGCTGCACCATGACGACGAAATCCTTGGCGGCGCGGACGCCGACGAGCTCGAAGGTGGGCACGCCGTAGCGATCGAAGATCGCCTTCAGCGGTCCGGCGGTCTTTCGATCCGCGGCGGCCATCTTCTCGAGATCGGGCGTGCCCTGCGGCCGCGCGGCCTGATCGGCCTCGACCAGCGCCGAGATCCGATCGCGCAGTTCGGGGTTGGCCGGCGGTCTTGAAGCGTATCGATCCTCGACGTCGAGTTGCTGCCGCCGCGCTTCGGCGAACGCTGCGGCGTCCCCGGGAAGCTCGCCGCGACTGGCGGCGTCCTGGACCTTGACAACGAACGCCGCTCGAAAGGCGGGGTCCGCCTTCTGGAGGTTGATGAATACGAAGCTGTAGGCCGGAGCATCGCCGACTCTTGCGACGCTGAGCACGCCGTCGCGCTCGAAGATCTCGCGCGCTTCAGCGAACGCCGCTGCCACGGTCTTGTCGTCGTCGGCGGTCAGGACGGTGTCGACGAGGCGCTCGACCCGTTCGGCGAGCGCCGTGTCCGTCGCGGCCGTGCTGTCGGGTGACGGTTGTCTGGCGCACGCCGACGTCCAGAGCAGCGCGCCAGCAAGCAGCAGAGGACCGAAGGCGTGACGCATCAGTTCAGTGTACTCGTCGCGTCGCCCTCCACGTCCGCCCTCCCGACCCGACGCGGATCGAGCCGGGAGGGCGTCTGGACCCTATTTGATGGCGACGACGATGAAATCGATGGGCTTGCCACCGATGTTCTTCGACTCGTGGCCGGTGCCGCGCGGGATGATCACCGTGTCACCGCGGACCCAGGACGTCTTGGCCGGCTTGCCGTCGATGCTCAGTGACATCTGTCCCGGGCCGGTGGCAACCACCACCTGATCGAAGTCGTGTTTCGAGCCCGCCGGCTCAGCGAAGGTTCCCGACCCGGTGGCGAGATACGCGGTCGCCCGCGGACCTTCGGCGATTGGCTTGAGGGTCAGGCCTTCGCGCGATGCCGGCAGCGCGGCCGTCCCGGGCGTCGGCGTCTTGAACTCGATGATGACGGCGTCGATGGGACCGCCGAGGTTTCTGACGCTGTGGACGCCAGCGGGGTGGAAGCCTGCCGAGTTTGCCGCCATGTCTATCGTCTCCGACTTGCCGCCGGGCAGATCGAATCGCACCCTCGAGGCGACGAGCGAGATCACCAGGTTCTCGGGATGCTGGTGCGCTTGAGTTTCGGCGCGAGCCGCGTAGTTGACGCGCATCACACGAAACCCCGGAGTCTCACCGACGACCTTGTACTCATTGGCGGCGACCTTCGCCGCGTCCTGCGCCAACCCGACACTTGAAAGTCCTAGAACGACCGCACCGATCAGGAACCGTCGCATGGGAGCCTCCTCCCGTCCTCAGCATGATGCCCAGGGCGGGTGGAGTATGAGCCCGAGCCTGTCTGGCGTCAATCGACCGCTGTCTGACCGATCCAGTTCGCGGCGGTCAGCCGGTCCGGACGCGCGGCACCCGTCGTAACGCCCATAGTGCTGCCGTGGTGCTGGTTTTACTGATCGCGCTGACGTTCGCCCTCGCGCCGGTCCCGGGCGGCACGGCCGTCCAGCCGGATCCCTCCGACGTCGTCGGCCTCTGGAAAGGGACCGCCAGCGCTGGCGAGCAGCGCAGCGACGTCGGCATCGAAATCCGGCAGCTCGCCAACGGCGTCGGCTTCTTTCTGACGCTGCCGCCGCTGCACGCGTGGCGAATGCCGGTGGGCTATCTGACGTCGAAGCCGGACGGCGGCTGGACGATCGACGACTGGCACATCGCGCTGCGGCGTGCTGGCGATCGACTGATCGGCGAGCTGGGCGATCCGCGAGTCACGTTCGTGGCCACGCGCGCCGACGCGCTGCCGGCCGAGCCGGCCGAGCCGGCCGAGCCGGAACCTCCGTCAGGGCCTTCGCCGGCTTGGATTTACCAGACCGGCGCACGACTCTGGGCCGGGCTCGCCGCAAGCGGCGAGATGATCGTCGCCGCGGACACAGCGGGGACGGTGCACGCCATCCGCGCGCAGAGCGGCGAGTCGATCTGGCGCGCGCGTGGCGAGGCGCCGACCTACGGCGCGCCGGCGATCTCCGGTGACTCCGTGTTCGTGCTCGACGACGGCGGCACGTTGCGACGGCTGGCACGAGTCGACGGACGGGAAGTGTGGCGCGTCGATCTCGGCGGCGCGAGGCCGGCGCGCGTGCTCCCGGCCGCGACGGTCTTCGATTTCGACTTTCACGCGCCGTCGCCGGTGATCGATGGCGGCGTCGTGTACATCACGTCGCCGTCCGGCGTCGTGCACGCGATCGACGCCGCCGACGGCCGGGTCCGGTGGCGCCGCGATTTGAAATCGCGGGTCCGGGCGTCGGTCGCGCTGTCGCCGGCGCGCGTGTTCGTGGGCACGCTCGACAACGACGTCGTCGCCCTCGATCGATCGACCGGCGCGGACGTGTGGCGGACGCGTCTCACCGGACCAGTCGTCTCCGCCGCCACCGTCGCCGGCCCCGTCGTCATCGTCGGCAGCCGCGGTGCGTGGCTGAGCGGACTCGACGAGGCGAGCGGCCGTGAGATCTGGGCGCGGTTCCAATGGATCTCCTGGGTCGAATCGACCGGCACGCTCGTCGACGGCCGTTACCACGTCGGATCGTCGGACCTGCGTGCGGTGCGCGCCATCGAGCCGTCCACGGGCCGTGCGATCTGGGAGACCGACGTGCTCGGCTGGGCCTGGGGCACGCCGGCGGTCACAGCCGATCGTGTCTACGTCGGCGTCGCCGGACCGCAGAAGTACGTCACCAGACACGCCGCCGGCCTGGTCGCGCTGGATCGAAAGACCGGACGGATCGTTTGGCGGCGTCCGGTGCCGCCGTACGCGACCGAGTTCGTGAGCGGCTATCCAGGATCGGTGGTCGTCGTCGGTGACGTCCTCGTCGCGCCGAACGTGTCCGGCGCGATCGAGGGCTACCGGCGCTGACGCGATCGCCCGTCAGCGGCGGGCCGGTTCGTTCTTCGTGACGCTGGATTTGATCCCGTCGATCTTGTGATCGTCATCGAGCTCGATCGTCATGGTCCCGGAGGCGACCGAACCCTTGACGTTGATCTCGAGCGGCGCGTCGGGGCCTCGCCGCTCGACGCGCTCGAAGGCGATGGTCCCGAAGTCGGCGCGCATCTTCACGTAGGCCTGCCGGCGTTCGTCGGCGGTCTGCGACTTGAGATAGGCCGAGGTGAACGCTTCGGTCGCCATCTTCTCGAACTGTGCGGCGTCGCCGGAGTTGAAGGCCTTGAGAAAGGCATCGAGGCGCGCGCGCAGCACTGGCGGCGGGCCGGTGACGACCATTTCCTGCGCCGCGGCGGTCGGCGCGACGGCGAGCACCGCCAGCGCCACGCCGAGCATCCACTGTTGCATCCGGAACATGTTCCCTCCCGCCGCGGAGGCTATCGAGAGTTTGTGAAGAATCGATGAAGGGCCGGAGGTAGAGTAGGCGCGTTCCCCGACGACCGTCCGGAGGCGCTCCATGCACGAGTACATCGAGATCCAGTTTCGGCGGAACGACAAGCGGTTCCGGCTCGATCGGCAGGTCGAGAACGGGTTCGAGTTCGACGAGCCCGATCCGGAAACGCGGCGCATCAGCCTCGGACTGGCGCCGCGGGATGCCGTCACGCGTTACCGGATGGATCACATCCGACAGATTCAGGGCTGGAGCGCCGGCGAGTTCAAGCTGAAGGTCGCCGTCGAGGACGGCTCGTTGGTCATCCGCGGCCACGATCGCTACTCGCTGCCGGAAGGCTTCTACGACGTCACCGTCAGCGTCGACGGCGCGAAGGCGAAGATGCGCACCGGCCGCGTGCGAGTGCCGCACGACGACCACGCGCAGACCGACTGCGAGCTGTCGTTCGACGATCGGACCATCGAGGTCGACCTCGCCAGCAGCGATCCGATGATTGCCAGCGTGCTCGCGGCCTCGCAGCTCGACGGTCGGTCCGGGCTCGACTGGGTGATGGACACCGGCATCCGACCGACGCGGCGGGCGTGCGTGCTCAACCTGCTGGCGTCGCTGCGCGTGTTCCCGACGCTGTCGGCGCCGCTCTTGAGCGACATCGATCGCCTGTTCGTCTCGCTCGACGATCGCTGTTACGCCAGGACGCTGCCGAGTCTGTTCACGCGCGTCTCGGACCTGGCCAACCATCACGACAAGGTGTACGCCGAGGGCCGGCCGCATGCCGCCGTCCATCGGCTGCTGCTGCCGGCGATTGGCGCGTTCGACAGTGCCGCGATCGGCCTGTTCGTCGACGATGGTCTCGCCAGTTTCCGAGCCGAGGGCAGCCCGTCGGTGCAGCTCGTCGTCGCCACGCCGACGACCTCGTACCCGTTCAACTTCGCCGAGCTCGACCTCGACCTGGGCAACCCGTTGCAGGATCTGGTCGGCCTGACGATTCACATCGGCGAGCTGCTCGACGGCAAGCGCACCAATCACCTCGATCTGCGCAGGAAGCTCGCCGCGGGCAAGGCGAAGGAGTTCCTCTACTACAAGGTCGTGAATCCCAGCTGACGTCTACGGCGTGATGATCAGGTCTGCAATGCGTTCGGCGAGCGCGGCGATCGGCCGCGACGGATTGACGCCCACCGCTTCCGGCACGATCGCGCCGTCGGCGACGTACAGGCCCGGATAGCCGAACACCTGGCCCTTGTGATCGACGACGCCGTTGTCGCGCGTCGTGCCGATGTTGCAGCCGCCGAGCGGATGCGGCGTGATCAGATCGCGGAAGAGCGACCAGGTCAGCGGCACCAGCGCGAAGCCGTCGGTCTCGTTGGCGAGTCGCACGTGCATGTCGACGATGGCCTGGATCGTCGGCGCGGACTCGGTCACGTCCCAGTCGAGATGCAGCCGCCGGGAGCCGTCGAAGTTCGTCGCCAGCCGCAGCACGCCGTTGGCGGCGTCGATGCCCTGCGCGAACCACGGCATGATGTTCTTGAAGGGCTCGTTCTCGCGCAGGAAGACCTGCATCGCCTGCAGCGTCAGCATCAGCTTGAAGCCGACCGACGCGTCGTTGGTCTTCTCGGCGATGAAGTTCGCGAACAGGTTGGGCAGTCCGCCATCCTCGATCCAGAACGCCGGCCCCTGGCTGCCGTCCTGAAAATTGATCGCGCTCGTGATCGTCGGTCCCTTGCTCGGATCGACGTCGCGATTGAGATGGAAGGCGGGGGTCAGGAAGTCGCCATTGCTGCTCCAGCCGAGGCCGAGGCGCGGGCTGAGGTTCGGCAGCGAGCCGAACTCGTCGCGGCAGCGCAGCAGCAATTCGGTCGAGCCGAGCGAGCCGGCGGCGACGATCACGATCGGCGCGGTTTCGGATCCCGGCGTGCGCGTGCCGTTGGCGATGTCGTCGTAGCTGACGCGATAACCGCCGGCCACGGGCTCGATGTTGGTGACGAGATGCAGGGCGCGGACGTCGGCCTGGTGGGCGTGCTCGGCCTTGTAGAGGTAGTTGAGATCGAGCGTGTTGCGCGCGTTGACGTCGCAGCCGATGTCGCAGTTGCCGAGATGCACGCAGGTGCCCTGGGTGGCGCCCTGCGCGTTGACGCGGGTGACCGAGGCGGCGGCGCCGCGCGGGAAGTCCGCGTAGGTCCATTGCTCGTCGAAGGTCACCGCGAGCTCGAGCTGCTCGAAGCGATCGCCGAAGCCGAGCCGCTCGGCCGCCTCCTTCATCAGGAACATTCGCGGCGTCCACTGTCCGCTCGGCACCTTCTTGACGTTCATGAACGTCTTGACGCGGTCGTAGTACGGCTTGAGATCCGTGTAACGAAGCTCCGGCGGCCAGCCCTGGTCGAAGACCTGCGCCGGCGCCTCGCAGGAGATGTTGGCGTAGACCAGAGAGCCGCCGCCGACGCCGGCGCCCTGGGCGACGGTCATGTTCGGAAAGATGCGGATGTCCAGCCAGCCCGGCCGGCGCTCGGGGTGGTGGTGATCCCACAGCCAGTGATCGGTCGCGCGCCGCGGAAACGTCGTCGGATCCCATCGCCGGCCGCGCTCGAGCACGAGCACCTTCATGCCTGCCTCGGCGAGCCGGCACGCGGTGATCGCGCCGCCGAAGCCGCTGCCGATGACGATCGCGTCGAAGGCCATCGCCGTCCTCCGCTCAGATGATCCGCGGCCCGTAGACCTGCCAGAGCTTGCCGAGGAACAGATTGCCGAACCGCGTGAGGGCGTTGATCCGCGCCCCGAGGTTCGGACCTTCGACGCGGAACGTCGTCATCTGCACGAGGAAGTCGCCGAGCTCGATGCGGATGATGCCGCCCGCTTCGATCGGCGCGATCCCGTCCTGATCGATCGGCACGTGGCCGCGGAGCACGCGCACGTAGAGCGTCGTCGTGTCTTCCCATTCGTCGGGGCCGGGATCGTCCTGGATGCGCTTGAAGCCGATGAGCGTCAACGGGTCGCCCTGCGCGTTGGTGAAGAAGAGGCGGTAGTACATGGCCTTGCGCGTGGGATCGCCGACGTCGACGAGCAGGTTGAAGACGCCGTCGGAGACGTCGCGCCGGCCGCCGAACGCGTCGCACTGGATGTAGCCTTCGGCGCGGGCGACGTGCTGCGGATCGGTGATGAACCGGTCGACGTCGTCCATGATGATCGTGAGATGCACGAGCATCTTGAGGCCGGCCAGCTTGCCCTTGTCGTGGCCGAGCGTGTGGTCGGGCTCGC
>DASTCC010000341.1:0-9031 GCA_035711465.1 Vicinamibacterales bacterium | reverse complement strand
GTTCGGATGGCGCTCGGCGCGCGGCGCGGCGATGTGCTCGCGTGGGTCGACGCCGACGGCCTGCGCCTTACCGCGATGAGCCGGGTGGTCGGCCTCGCGGCCGCGATGCTCGTCGCGCCGGCGCTGGCGGCGTATCTGGTCGGCTTGCCGCCGCTCGACGTCACCGCGTTCACGGGGGCGAGCGTGCTGCTCGCCGGCGTCGCCGCGCTCGCCAGCTACGTGCCGGCGCGCCGCGCGGCTGCCGTCGATCCGCTGGTCGCGCTCCGTTCGGACTGAGATCTTTTTTGTGGCGGGCGATACGCGATCTTTCGCGCCGGTTGAACGGTACAGTAGACTGACCGGCGCAATCGCATGGCTCGTCCATCTCTCGACGTCCTCCACAACCTCGCCACGCAGCTTCGCATCGACTCGGTTCGCGCGACGTCGGCAGCGGGCTCCGGTCACCCGACGACGTGTCTGTCGGCCGCGGACATCGTCGCCGCGCTGTTCTTCGCCGAGATGCGTTTCGATCCCAAGGACCCGCAGCATCCCGAGGCGGACCGCTTCGTGCTGTCGAAGGGACACGGGGCGCCGTTGCTCTACGCCGTCTGGGCGGCGGCGGGCGCGTTCCCGCGCGACGAAGTGCTGAAGCTGCGCGCGATCGATTCCGATCTCGAGGGTCATCCGACGCCGCGGCTGCCATTCGTCGACGTCGCCACCGGCTCGCTCGGTCAGGGCCTCTGCGCCGGCGTCGGCATCGCGCTCAACGCGCGACGGATCGGATCCGACTACCGCACCTACGTGCTGCTCGGCGACGGCGAGACGGCGGAGGGCTCGGTCTGGGAAGCGGCCGAGTCGGCCGCGTTCCACAAGCTCGACAACCTCTGCGCGATCACCGACGTCAACGGCCTCGGCCAGAGCCGCGCCACGCAGTGGAATCACGACCTCGACGCGTTCGCGCGCCGCTACAGCGCGTTCGGCTGGCACACGATCAAGATCGACGGCCACGACATGAGCGCGATCCTCGCCGCGCTCGACGAAGCGCGCAGCCAACCCGGCCAGCCGACGATGATTGTCGCCGGCACGCTCAAGGGCAAAGGCGTCAAGATCTTCGAAGGCAAGGACGGCTGGCACGGCAAGCCGCTCAAGAAGGGCGAGGAGACCGACAACGCGATCGCCGAGCTCGAATCGCAGTACCGTGAGACCAGCGATCCGGCGCCGGTGATTGCGAAGCCGGCGCGCCGCAAGAACGAAGGCGCGCTGCCCGATTTCACCGCGCTCCTTCCGGCGCCGGCCTATGCGTTGGGCGAGCAGGTCGCGACCCGGGAAGCCTACGGCGCGGCGCTTGCCGCGCTCGGCGCCGTCGACCCGCGCGTCGTCGCACTGGATGCCGACGTCAAGAACTCGACCTACAGCGAGAAGTTCGAGAAGGCCTACCCCGATCGCTTCTATCAGTTCTTCATCGCCGAGCAGGTGATGGTCGGCGCGGCGATGGGGCTCGCCAGCCGCGGCGCGGTGCCGTTCCCGTCGACGTTCGCCTGCTTTCTCGAGCGCGCCAGCGACTTCATCCGCATGGCCGGCATCTCCGGGTCGAACGTGAAGTTCGCCGGCTCGCATGCCGGCGTCTCGATCGGCGAGGACGGCCCGTCGCAGATGGCGCTCGAAGATCTGGCGATGATGCGCGGGCTGCCGAACTGCACCGTGCTCTACCCGAGCGACGGCGTCAGCGCGACGCGCATCATGGCGTTGGCCGCGTCGACGCCCGGGCCCGTGTACATCCGCACGACCCGCCCGAAGACGCCGGTCATCTACGGCGCCAACGAGACGTTCGTCGTCGGCGGATCGAAGACCCTGCGGCAGAGCGGCAACGACGTCGCCGCGGTGGTCGCCGCTGGCGTCACCGTTTTCGAGGCGCTCAAGGCCTACGACATCCTCGTCAAGGAAGGACTGACGATCCGCGTCGTCGACGCGTATTCGATTCAGCCGATCGATCGCGACGGCATGATCGCGGCCGGACGTGCCGCGGGCGGCCGCCTGATCACCGTCGAGGATCATTACGCCCATGGCGGCCTGGGCGACGCGGTCAGCGAAGCGGTGTCGGAGCTCGGGTTCCGGGTCCGGCGGCTCGCCGTTCGCGAGATTCCGCGGAGCGGCCCGCCCGAAGAGGTGATCGATCGCTTCGGGATCTCGGCGCGCGCCATCGCCGACGCGGTGCGCGCCTTCGGCCACTGACCGCCGCCGGCTTTACTTCCAACGGACAATCGCGGTAGTACCACCTCACTCTTCCAGAAGGCGGTGTCCGTGAGGTCAGTCCGGATCGTTCTCGCTTGTTCGATCGCTCTCGCCGCGGCAGCCGGATGGCCCGCCGGGGTACCGGTGGCACAGGTCGCGGCGCAGTCCGCCGCCGGTCCCGCCGGCGTCCGCGAAGCCGCGTGGGCGCCAGACGGCCGGCGCATCGCCACCTCGTGGTTCGACGCGATCTGGACGATGACGCCGGAGGGCCGCGACGCCAGGCGCCTGATCGCCAAGCCCGGCCCCTGGATCACCGAACGCGATCCGGCCTACTCGCCTGACGGCAAGACCATCGTCTTCGCCGCCAACACGAACGGTCAGTTCGATCTCTGGACGGTGCCGGCCGGCGGCGGCGCGGCGTCCAGGATCACGTCGCTCGCCGGCGACGAACGCTGGCCGTCGTACGCGCGAGACGGACGCCTCGTCTTCTCGCATCGCGGTCCCGGCGGCGTCTGGCAGTTGTTCGTGGCGCCCGGCGACGCGAACGCGACGCCGACGAAGCTGACGCCTGACGCGGCCTCCGAATGGCAGGGACGCGTGTCGCCGGACGGCAAGTCGATCGCGTTCATTTCCGATCGCGAGCCGATCGAGGACGACGACACCGACGTGTGGGTACGCGAGTGGTCGACCGGCGGCGAAGCGACGCCGCGATTGACGCGGCTCACCGAAGGCGGCGGTGTCGAGAGTCATCCGGCCTGGGCGCCGGACAACGTGCGGGTCGCCTATTTCGCGACGCGTCCCGGACTCGGATCGGGCGTGTGGGTCTCGGCGATACCCGAGCCCGGCGATCCGACGGCAGCGGGCCGCGGACGCGGCGCTGGTCGAGGCGGGGTGCCGTTCGGCCGCGGCGCGGGCCGCGGTCCGAACCTGGCGGCGTTGGTGAACTCAGTGCTGGCGTCGCGTCACGGCGGCGTGCCGGCATGGTCGCCGGATGGCGAAGCGCTGGTGATCGCAACGTTCCCGACCTCGACGGCCGGCTACAACGGCAACCCCAACCGCAACGACGACGATCCGCCGATCGCGTTCGGCGCGGCGGATGACTATCAGTTCTGGAAAGTCGAGGCGCCGCGCGCGATCGACGAGGGCGCCGCGTCGGTGGGACTGCCTGGCGCGCCTGACGTGCGCTGGACCGCGGCGTTCGATCAGGTCTGGCAGACGCTGAAGTCGCTCTATTACGGCAGCGGTCCGTCGGCCGACGTCTGGGACCGTCTGCGCGAGAAGTACCGGCCGGAGATCGCGCGCGCGTCGAGCGCGAACGCGGCCGAGGACGTGATCGATCGCATGATCGCCGAGCAGCCGCTGATCAAGCCGGCGGTGAGCTCGACGAAAGCGGTCGTGGCCTCGGGCCATCCGCTCGCGTCCGCGGCCGGCGCCGCGGTGCTCGAGCGTGGCGGCAACGTCGTCGACGCCGGCATCGCGGTGTCGCTCGCGCTCGGCGTCGTCGAGCCGGAGGCGTCGAGCCTGGGCGGCGACGGGCAGGCGATCCTGTTCCTCAAGGGCATGAGCGAACCGGTGGTCATCGAGTACAAGGACATGACGCCGAGCCACGCGACGCCCGACAATCCCAAGCTGTTCAACCCGAACGGCGGGCGCACGGCCGCCGACGGACCGACGGTTGCGAACATCCCCGGCGTCGCCGCGGGTCTCGATCTGCTCTACCAGAAGTACTCGAGCAAGAAGGTGGCGTGGGCGGATCTGGTCGCGCCGGCGATCACGCTGGCCGACGAGGGATTCGTCCTCGACGAAGCGCTGCCGACGTCGATCGCGCAGGGCCGGGCGTCGTTCTCGAAGTATCCCGAGGCGGCGAAGATCTTCCTGCCCAACGGCCGCGTGCCGCGTCCGGGCGATCGCTTCACGAACAAGGACTACGCCCAGACGCTGCGCACGATCGCGAAGGAAGGGGCGTCCTCGTTCTATCGCGGATCGATCGCGCAGCGCATCGCCGCGGACATGGCCGCCAACGGCGGCGTGATCACCGCCGAAGATCTCGCGCAGTACCGGGCGATCGAGCGCAAGCCGATCGTGGGGCGGTATCGCGATCATCTCGTCTACTCGGTGCCGGCGCCGGTTTCGACCGGCCTGCAGGTCGTCGAGACCCTGCAGATTCTCGACAACTATCCGGCCAAACCGGGCGCGCGCTACACGTCCGACGCCGACTACCTGCACTACGTGATCGACGCGTGGCGGGTGCGGGATGGCGGCGCGCGGATCGCCGATCCGGAGCGCTACCCGGTCGATCTCGGCAACCATCTCGACCGCGCGCACGCGCTCGAGCGCTTCAAGCTGCTCAATCCGGCCAAAGCGTTCGCGGGTCAGGGCGGCGGCCGCGGCGGCGGCCCAGCCGCCGAGCCGGGGCCGTATCAGACCGAGGACGAGACGCGCCGGGTGCAGACCGGCACGACCGCGTTCGTCGTCGCCGACGCCGAAGGCAACATGATCGCGTTCACGCAGACGCTGTCGACCTGGGGCGGCAACTACTACGTGTCGAAGGGGCTCGGCTTCATCTACAACGATCATTTCCGCGGCGGCGGCGGGCGCGGCGGCGGTTTCGGCTCGATGCTGCCGCTGATGCGCTCGTCGTCGACGAGCGTGCCGACGCTGGTGTTCGCGCCGCAGCGCGCCGATCCCGGCAACTACGGCATTCCCGGCTACGCGCCGCGCATCGCGGTCGGCTGCGCCGGCAACGCCTGGATTCCGGCATCCGTCTACAACATCATCCTCAACGTCGTCGACGGCGGCATGTCGGCGCAGGAAGCGATCGAGGCGCCGCGCTTGCTCATTGGCGGGGGCGCGGCGGGATCGCGGGTGCAGATCGAAGATCGTCTGCCGCGCACCGTCCTCGCCGACCTGGAGAAGCGCGGGCACGCGTTCGACAAGGTCGGCCGCAAGGGCGAGGTCAAGTACGGCTACGCCGCCGTGGCGGTCGTGAGCGCAGCGAAGGGCACGGTCGAAGGCGGCGCCGACCCGCGGCGGTCGCATGCGACGGCGGCGCCGAAGTAGCGTTCAGATCGACTTGCGGAATCGTTTGCCGTTGAAGGCGTAGCCGAGGCGCTCGTAGAACGCGTGGGCGCCCTCGCGGTGCAAGCCGGAGGTGACGATCAACTGACGGACGCCGCGGCCGGTCAGGATTGTCTCGGCGGCGAGCATCAGCAGCCGGCCGACACCGCGGCCCTGATGTGACGCCGCAACGGACAGCGCCATGATCTGCCCGTAGGACACGTCGGTCTCGTACAGCGGTCCGGCCCGCGTGCCGACGAATCCGGCGACGGCGTCGTCGTCCACCGCGACCAGCGTGTCGTAGTCCGGATCCCGGAAGATCGCGTCCAGACGCGCGCGCATCGCGTCGCCGGATGTGTCGTAGCCAAGATCGCTGACCAGGCGGGCGATCGATTCGGCGTCGTCGAGCGTCGCGGCGCGAATCGCAATCGCCATGACCGGTCACGCAATCGGCGGCAGCGCGCGCTTGTGTTCGGAGGCGCGGCGGAGCTCCGCAATCCGCATCGCCACGTCGTTCGGCACCGAGGCTGGGTCGGCGAGGTACTGCTCGAGCGTCTCGTAGGTGAAGCCCATCTCGTCTTCGTCGGTCTGGCCGACCCAGAGCCCGGCGGTCGGCGGCTTGTCGATCACCGGCTGCGGCACGCCGAGCTCTCTCGCCATCGCCCGCACCTCGCTCTTGAGCAGTCCACCGATCGGGAGCAGGTCCACGCCGCCGTCGCCGTACTTGGTGTAGTAGCCGAGCGTGATCTCGCTGCGGTTGCCGGTGCCGGCGACGACGTAGTTGAGCGAGTTGGCGACGAAGTAGAGCGCCGTCATGCGCAGGCGCGGCTTGAGATTGGCGCCGGGCAGCTGCTGCTTGATGTCGACGACGTCCACGTGCGTCGGCAGACCGTGGGTCGCGTCGTGCAGCGCGCCGGTGAGCTCGTCGTAGGTCGGCCCGAGATCGACGCGAATCGTCGGGATCGCAAAGGCGTTTGCGACCAGCCGCGCATCGGCTTCGTCCTGCGGATGGCTGTAGCAGGGCAGCATGACGCCGACGACGTGCTGCGGCGCCGCCATCTGGCAGAGGCGAATCACGACCGCCGAGTCGATCCCGCCGCTCAAGCCGACGACGAACCCGCGCGCGCCCGCCGCGGCGACCCGTTCGGCGAGCCACCTCGAGATTTCCTGAGCACGTCCGGACATGGACCGAACTATAGCAAGTTCGACGGGCGCTCTCGCACGGCGTCAGCGGTGAGTGTGGCGAGTGCTTCGACGGCCGGAGAATCCGGCCAGCGCGCCGGCGGCGCCGCGGTGTAGCCGGCATGCGCGAGCTCGCCCTGGAAGAAGACGATCTCGGAGGCGATGAACGAGAGCCGTGCCCAGACGCGCAGCAGCAGGTAAATCTGCGCGCTCAGGAACGCGAGCCAGACCGGTGCCCAGGCCGACGGCGCCAGCGAATACCAGAGGCGCACGATCGCGAGAAACGCGATCACGTTGAGCAGATACAAGCCGGCGACGCGCATCGGTCGCCGGCGGATGAACCGGAGCGAAGCGCCCACCGTCGCCAGCATGCTGCGGCGATCCTCGACCACGGCGCGCACCCTGGCGAAGTCGGCGACGACGTTGACGACGGCGAGCGCGCCCAGGAACACGAGATACAGCGCCGCGCGAATCACGATCGCGTCGAACTCGGAGTCGTTGTCCCTCGTGAAGCGATCGTAGAGCGGTCCGAAGAGCCACGGATGCAGGCCTTCGAGGATGACGAGGTACGCGGGACCGACGATCAGACCGAGGCGCAGGAAGCGAAAGAAGTGGACGCCGCACGCCGCCGAGAACGCGGCCAGGCCGATCGGTCGTCCGCGCGCCAGCCGATCGAGGATGCCGCCGCTCAGGAAGATCCAGAGCAGCAGATAGGCCGCGACCGCGCCCGCGATCGTCGGGTTGAGCGGCTCGCGGTCGAGGAAACGCGAGACCGTCGAGACCGTGCCGCTGAAGCCGACGATCTCCTCGGTGAGGGTCGGGCCCAGCCCTTGCGCACTGGCGGCGAATTCCCCCGCCCATTCGCTGTTCCAGTTCCACGCGGCTCTCTCGGCCTGCCGGCTCCGGCCGAGATGATCTTCGATCATCCCGCCGAGCGCGATCGCGAGCGGCAGCGCGAGCAGGAAGGTCAGCGCCAGGACGCCGAGGGTCAGCGACGGCGCGCCGAGGACGCGCCGCCAGCCCTCGAGGAACGCGCCCACTGCCGTCGCGCGCCGCGCCGCCGGCCGGATCGCTTCAGACGAAGAAGGCATGGGTCAGCAGCAGTTCCTCCAGCCAGGTGAGCCAGCGCAGCGACCAGCGCCGCGCCGCGAGACGCGCCGCCGGCGCCGACGTCCACGAGTTGTTGGTCGCGTTCACGTCCAGCATCAACACGCGATCGGGATCGACGTCGACTGCGGTGACCGCGGTGCCGCGGCGGTACGTGAACGTCTGCCAGCGCGCGCGGCCGTCCCACGCCTCGGTGATCGTGCCGCCGTCGGCAAACGTGACCCGCACGTCGATCGGGAAGACCCCCTCGCCGTAGCGGCGCACGACGACGACCGAATCGACGGCGTCGGTGCCGCCGCCTGGACCGTAGCGGCGATCGTCGCCGTCGCCGGTGAACCCGCGTGTGCCCGACGGCTGGTTGATCACCTGCGCGACGCCGTAGTCGAACGACGCCGAACCGCGATAGACCGCGTCGAAGAACCAGGTCAGATCGCGGCCGCTCACGTCGTTCGCGATCGCGAAGAACTCGTCCGGCGTCGGATGTCGGAACGCGCCGCGGGCGTAGTAGGTGGCCAGAATCTTCTGCATCGTCGGCCAGCCGAGATGCCGTTCGAGCGTCGCCAGCCACAGCGCGGTCTTGTTGTACGTCGTCGCCCCCGCCGTGCCCGGCCAGTACTGCCAGCTCGGGCGCGACGGGACTTCCCAGGACGCGACGCGGCGGAAGCCGGTGAGCCGGTTGCCGTCGACGTCGCGTGACCAGGGCGAGTCGTCGAACGGCCACGTCACCAGGCCGCCGAAGTAGGTCCGCGTCGCCGTGAACCCGTTCGGAAACGCCTCGGCGAGCACGCGCGCGGTCGAGTACGTGGTCAGTCCCTCGTCCATCCACGCGTCCTCGAACTCGTTCGTGGCGACGACGCCGTACCAGAACTGATGCCCGACCTCATGAACGACGACGTCTTCGGGATCGAGGCTTCGCGGCGGCGGGAAGTAGCGCGTGCCGGCGCTGACGAGCGTCGGGTACTCCATGCCGTCGGTGCCCTCGCCCTGCGCGTCCGGGTTTACCACCGCGACCGGATCGACGACCGTGAGATGGCCGTACGGGTAGGCGCCGAACCAGGTGCCGTAGTACTTGAGCGCGGCGCGCGTCGCCGCGAGATGCCGCTCGATCTGATCGGTGTGCTCGGGCTGCATCAGCAGCCGGATGTCGACCGGCGGCAGTCCGGGCTCCTCGAACTTCGCGGTGGTTTCGACGAAGCGCGGGCTGGTCGTCCAGGCGAAGTCGTGGACGTCGGCCTGCTGAAACCGGTGCGTCGTCGTGCCGGCGGCGTCCGTGCGCGAGACGGCGCGGCCCGTCGCGCCGACGATCCAGCCGGCAGGAACGGTGAGGCTGACGTCGTAGACGCCGAAGTCGGCGAAGAACTCGGTGGCCGCATGGAACTGATGGCAGTTCCAGCCGTCGTCTTCGAGCACGCCGATCTTCGGAAACCAGTGGGCGATGAAGTAGTAGTCGCCGAGACGTCCGGTGCGCGCGAAC
>DASTCC010000340.1:0-16487 GCA_035711465.1 Vicinamibacterales bacterium | reverse complement strand
CCGCTGCCAGGAGAAGTAGATCTTCGAGCTGTCCCGCGACCACCGGATGGCGCTCGGGGGTGTCCCGACGAGCTTGGGTCCGCGCATGATGCTGTCGACGGTGAGCATCGAGGCGGCCGGGGTGGCGGGCTGAGGCCGCTGGGCCGCCAGGAACGGGGCCGCGGACAGCACGGTCAGGGTGAGGACGAAAAGTCGGCGCATGGTTTGCACTCTTTCAGGTCTGGACGAGGGCTGGCACGACGGAACGTGGCTTTGCCACGTCTAAGGTTCCGTCGCCCGGGACGTCCCGGTCCCGGAAACGCGAATCTCGGCCGTTAGTATAGGGGGTCAGACCGGGGTCAGACGAGGGTCAGACCAGGGTCGGATGGGGGTCAGACCCAACAACGCGTTCAGTTGGAGAACTGCACATGTCGAACCAGCATTCACGGCGAGCTTCGGGTCTGCGTGTCACGGCGCTTCTGACCGCGGCGGCGTTCCTCGCCCCGGTCGGTCTTGCCGCACAGCAGGCGCAGACGCCGCCTCCGCAGGCGCCCGCCGCACCGGCGCTGACGCCTCAGGGGCCGAATCTTCAGCTGTCGATGGACGAAGCCGTCCGCATGGCGATGGAGGCCAACCTCGGCCTCAAGGTCCAGCGGATGCAGGTGGACATCGCGGCGCAGTCGATCGCGCAGGCGCGCGCAGCGTTCCTGCCGGTCGTGTCGTCAGGCGTCTCGTACAACTCGACTGAGAACCAGCCGCAGCGCAACTTCGACGGCACGCTCGTCGTCTCGCAATCTGAGCGCATCTCCGGGAGCGGCAACATCCAACAACAGCTGCCCTGGTATGGCGCCAGCTATTCGGCCAACTGGAACGGCAACCGCAGCTACTCGGGCGGCGCCGGCGGCACCTACAACCCGGGGCTGGGCTCCGGGCTGCAGCTCCGCTTCGTGCAGCCGCTCTGGAATGGACTCGTCATCGATCCGCAGCGCGCCGGGCTCGAGTCGAGTCAGCGGCTGCAGGTGATCGAGGACCTCGACCTCCAGCAGACGATCGTCACCACCGAGGCCAACGTCAAGAACGCGTATCTGGATCTCGTGGCGGCGCGCGAGAACCTGAAGGTCGCGCAGCAGAACGAGCAGCTCGAGGTCAACGCGCTCGCCAACGCCCGTGCCCGCGTCAACGTCGGCGTTTCGCCGCAGACGGACATCATCGCCAACGAAGCGGCGGTCGCGCGCAGCCGGGTGCAGACGATCGCGGCCGAAGCGCGGATCTCCGCGGCCGAGGACAACCTGCGCCGTCTGATCTTCGACTCGGAGCGCCAGGACTTCTGGGATATCGCGATCGTGCCGACCGATCAGATCCAGCTGCAGCCGGTCGAGATCGATCTCAACCGGGCGATCCAGAATGCGCTCGCCAACCGCATCGACCTGACGATCGCGAAGCGCAACCTCGAGCTCACCGATCTCAACATCAAGGTCGGCAGGAACAACGTCAAGCCCGATCTCGATTTCCAGCTCGACTACTCCGCTTCCGGCACCGGCGGCCGGGCGACCAACATCGACGAGCTCAGCCGCGGCTTCGGCAGCGTGCTCAACGACGTCTTCCTGTTCACGTATCCGGCGTGGACGACGAGCCTGAACTTCCGCTATCCGCTCGGCAACTCGGCGGCCAAGGCGCAGCTGACCAGCCTCCAGATTCAGCGGCAGCAGTCGCTCGTGCAAGTGCGCGATCTCGAGCTCGCCGTGGTCCAGCAGGTGCGCGACGCGGCGCGCAGCGTGCAGAACAACTTCCGCCAGGTCGAGGCGGCGCGCGCGGCGCTCGACGCCAGCCAGCGCAACCTCGACGCCGAGCAGCGGCGCTTCGAGGTCGGCATCTCGACCAACCTCGACCTGCAGGTGCGCCAGCAGCAGCTGGCCGACGCGCGCACGGCGGAGCTGAACGCGATCATCGCCTACAACCGGGCGCTGATCCTGTTCCAGCGCGTGCAGCGAGTGCGGTAGGCCTTCGCGCAGGCTCGGGCCCGGGGGCTCGAGGCCCGAGGCCCGAGCCGCGCACTGGCGTCGCCAGTGCGCTATATTCCGCCTCGGTGCCGGCCGTCACCGTCACGATCATCACGCTCAACGAAGCGACCAACATCGAGGCGTGTCTCGCCTCCGTCGCCTGGGCCGACGAGATTCTCGTCGTCGACAGCGGCAGCACCGACGGCACCGCGGACCTCGCGCGGGCGCGCGGCGCGCGCGTGATCGTCAACGACTGGCCCGGCTACAGCGCGCAGAAGAACTTCGCCGCCGCGGAGGCATCGCACGACTGGATCCTGTCGGTCGACGCCGACGAGCGTGTCACGCCGGCGCTCGCCGACGAGATTCGCGCGACGCTCGCCCGCGCCGATCGTCCCGGCTATCGCATTCCGCGCGTCACCTGGCATCTCGGCCGCTGGATCAGGACGACGGACTGGTATCCGGACTATCAGCTCCGTCTCTACGATCGCCGGCGCGCGCGCTGGAAGCCCAAGCGCGTGCACGAGTCCGTCGAGTCGGATGGCGAACCGGGCCGGCTGGCGCAGGATCTTCAGCACTACGCCTACCGCGACATCACCCATCATCACCAGACGATGGACCGCTACACGACGCTGGCGGCGCAGGCCATGTTCGACGAGGGACGACGCGCGGGCCTCGCGGACCTGGTGCTGCATCCGCCGGCGGCGTTCCTGCGCAACTACGTGCTCAGGCGCGGCTGCCTCGACGGCGTTCCCGGCCTGATCGTCTCGTCGATGAACGCGCACTACGTCTTCCTGAAGTTCGCGAAGCTCTGGGCGCTGGGGCGGCGTGACTAGAACGCTGCACATCGACACCGCCGAAACGTGGCGCGGCGGCCAGAACCAGGTGCTGCAGCTGGTCACCGGCCTGTCGGAGCTGGGCCACACCGCCGTGCTCGTCGGTCACGACAATGGCGAGCTGAAGCGACGGGCGCAGGAAGGGCTGCGGTTCATCGGCTTCTCGCCGCGCAGCGAGTTCGACGTCCACGCCGGGTGGCAGCTCGCGAAGATCTTCGCCGACGTCCAGCCCGAGGTCGTGCACGCGCACGATCCGATGGCGATCGCGCTCGCGGCGATGGCGCTGCAGATGAAGAGCGGCCTGGCGCGGCGGCCGCTGTTCGTCGCGGCACGGCGGGTCGACTTTCATCTCAAGCAGCACGCGTTCTCGAAATGGAAGCACGGCAAGATCGACGTCTTCATCGCCGCCTCGCGCGCGATCGCGTCGATCCTCGAAGCCGACGGCATTCCGGCCGATCGCATCGCCGTCGTCCACGACGGCGTCAACGTCGGGCTCGTCGACAAGCAGCCGGTGGTCGACGCGCACGGCACGTTCTGGCTGCCGCACGGCGCGCCGATCGTCGGCAACGTCGCTGCCCTGGCGCCGCACAAGGGGCAGCGGCATCTGGTCGCCGCCGCCGCCCGCGTCGTGCGGGAGGAGCCGGACACGCGCTTCCTGATCCTGGGCGAGGGCGAACTGCGCGACGCTCTGACACGGCAGATCAAGGACCTCGGCCTCGAGCGCCACGTGCTGCTCGGCGGCTTCCGCGGCGACGTCCTCGGGTTGATGAAGTCGTTCGACCTGTTCGCGATGAGCTCGGTGACCGAAGGGCTGGGATCGTCGGTCCTCGAGGCCATGGCCTGCGGCCGGGCGGTGGTCGGCACCCGCGCCGGCGGCATTCCCGAGTCGGTCGTCGACGGCGAGACCGGCCTGCTGGTGCCGCCTCAGGACGACGCGGCAATGGCCGCGGCGATCGTGACGCTGCTGCGCGAACCATCGCAGCGTGCGGCATTCGGTGCTGCCGGGCGTGATCGCGTGATCAAGGAGTTCAGCACCGAGGCGATGACGCTGAACACGCTGCGGACGTACGAGCGATTCAAGGTGCGGGACGGCAAGTAGAGCGCTTGCCCGGTCTAGAGCTCGATCGCGGCTCACCATGCAGCACATGCAGCACATGCAGCAGAAAATGTCTGACGTGAGTGTCGAGACTCGTCGGTCAGGTGCGGCCTTTCAGGCCGCGCCCGGCCGTCGCAGTCGGCTGCATGTGCTGCATGTTGAATCCGGAAGACAAGCGTTCAGCGTCGTCCAGCCGGCCTGCACAGTCCGCGCAGCGGGCACTGCGAGTCGCGCTGCCGCGTGCGGTAGCCGCAGCCGCCCATCATGCTGAGGTGGCAGAGCGAGAAGTCGTAGCGCACCGGATCGTCCGGATCGATCCTGCGAAGCGCGTCGGTGATGTCCACCGCCATCTTCCAGCCCGACGAAGCCCGGCGCGTAAGGCCGAGGCAGCGGCCGACGCGGATGGTGTGGGTGTCGAGCGGGACGACGAGCTGGCGCGGCGGCACGCGCGTCCAGCCGCCGGGATCGACGCCGTCGCGGCGCGACATCCAGCGCAGGAACAGATTCAAACGCTTGCAAGCCGAGCCGGTCGACGGCCGGGCGAGAAAGTAGTGCGCGCCCGGCTTCTCGTTCCTTCGGCCGTAGGCCTCGCGCAGATCGATCGCGCGCGCCAGCGTCGAGAAGCGCTCGAGCGCCGGGCCGACGTCGACGTCGCTGTCGGCCAGTCCGCTCGCGAACGCCGCCTCGAGCGATCCGTGCTCGCGCAGCATCTCGCGGAGAATCACGAACAGGGCGACGAGATCCGCGCCGCGGATCCATCGATGCACCAGCGGGCGCAGGGCGACGCCGTGCCGCGCCGGATCGAAGCCGCGAATCAACGCCGCCGGCCGCGCGCCGAGCACTCCGCAGACGCCTTCGACGGAGGCGACGACGGAGGCGACGCGGCCGAAAGCAAGGCCGGCGGCGAGGAACGCGACGATTTCGCGATCGGCCACGGCCGGATAGCGCCTCACCACCTGCACCGGATCGAACGCCGACTCGGGATGATCGAACGCCGCGTAAAGGCGATCGAGCGCCGGCTTCAGTTCACGCGCGTCGATCGGGCGACGGGCCACGGCCCTAGAACCTCGTGATGCGCTCGCCCGCCTGGCACATCGGACACGACGCCGCCGCGTGATTGTCCGGCGCGGCGTACTCGGCGAGCGCAATGTTCGGCACGCCGAGATCGACCATCGCCTCGAGCCGGTCGCAGATCTCGGCGGTCGCGATCACGATGCCGCCCTGTTCTTCGATGATTGCCTTGGCGCGCTCGAACGTCTTCCCGGTGTTGCGGACGTCGTCGACCAGCAGCACACGGCGGCCGCGCACGATCGCCTGATAGAACGGCCGCATGGTCAGCGTGCCGCCAGCATCGATCGAGAGCGGCGCGAAGCTCGTCGGCGGCAGCGTCAGATTACGGCGTCCGTCGATCAGGCCGGCCATCGTGTGCGCGAGGAGCGCGCCGCCCATCACCGGCCCGGCGACGACCTCGGCCTGGGAGACGATGGCATCGGGAATGATCCCGATCAGATCCTGCGCCAGCCGCCAGATCAGCGCCGGGTGCCGGAAGATGGCGTGGGGATTGAGATAGACGCGGCCGTGGTAGCCGTTGCCGTAGTCGAAGTGCCCGTCGCGCATGAGCACCTCGTGTTCTTCGAGCTGCTTCAGCGCGTTCGAGCGGAGACGGTCGGGGGTGATCAAAGTAATCCTTGTGCCTTGGGGCTTGGGGCTTGGGCCCTGGGCGTTCTACTGATGCCGCAGGGTGCCGGCGGCGATGATCTGGCTGTTCACGTAGACGTCACGCCCGCCGACGATCGTCGCCGCCACCGCGCCTTTCAGCGACCAGCCGTCGAACGGCGTGTTCTTCGACTTCGACTGCAGCGATCGCGCGTCGATGGTGACGCTGTGATCGGGCGCGAGAATCGTCAGGTCGGCCGGCCCGCCGTCGGCGAGCGTGCCGCCGGCGACGCCGAGGATCCGCGCCGGATTCACCGACAGCAGCTCGACGAGCCGCGGCAGGCCGATGACGCCCGCGTGCACGAGCCGATCGAGACAGATCGACACGCAGGTCTCGAGACCGACGATGCCGAAGGGCGCGCGGTCGAACTCGAGCGACTTCTCGTCGAGATGGTGCGGCGCGTGGTCGGTGGCGATGACGTCGATGGATCCGTCGCGCAGGCCTTCGATCATCGCAGCGCGATCGGCTTCCTCACGGAGCGGCGGGTTCATCTTGAAGTTGGTGTCGTAGCCGCCTTTCGTGCCGAGCGCCTCGTCGGTGAGGACGAAGTGATGCGGCGTCACCTCGCAGGTCACGGCGACGCCGCGGTCCTTGCCGGCGCGGACCGCCCGCAGCGACTGGCGCGCGCTCATGTGGGCGACGTGACAGCGGCCGCCGGCGACCATCTCGGTCACCGAGATGTCGCGCTCGACCATGATCGACTCGGAGGCGCCGGGGATGCCGCGCAGGCCGAGCAGGCTCGCCGCCGGCCCCTCGTGCGCGACGCCCTCGCCCTTGAGCGACTGGTCCTCGCAGTGATCGATCACCGGCATGCCGAACATCGACGCGTACTCCAGCGCGCGGCGCATCAGGAGCGCCGACGCCACCGGGCGGCCGTCATCGGAAATCGCCACGCAGCCGGCGGCGCGCAGCTCGCCGATCTCCGAGAGCTGATCGCCTTTCGATCCGATCGAGACCGCGCCGATGGGGTAGACGCGCGCGAGGTTCGCTTGCGCGGCGCGCTTGAGAATGAACTCGGTCACCGACGCCTGGTCGTTGATCGGATCCGTGTTCGGCATGCACGCGACCGCCGTGAACCCGCCGGCGACCGCCGATCGCGTGCCGGTGGCGATCGTCTCCTTGTGCTCCTGCCCGGGCTCGCGCAGGTGCACGTGCATGTCGATGAGGCCCGGGGTCACGACCAGCCCGGCCGGCAACTCGATGACCTCGGCGCCGTCGACGGGCAGCCCGGCGCCGACCCGGACGACGCGATCGGCGTCGAGGAGGATGTCGAAGCGGCCGTTGCGTCCGGCGGCCGGGTCGATCAGGTGCACGTCCTTCAAGACTCTCTTCACGCTTCGTCGTCTCCCGCGAGCAGATAGAGCACGGCCATGCGCACGGCGATGCCGTTGGCGACCTGGTCGAGGATCACCGACCACGGCCCGTCGGCGACCGCCGAGTCGATCTCGACGCCCCGGTTCATCGGCCCCGGGTGCATCACGATCACGTCCGGGGCGGCGCGCTCGAGGCGCTCGGGCGTCAGGCCGAACTGGATGAAGTACTCGCGCGCGCTCGGCAGGAAGAGCCCGTGCATGCGCTCGTACTGGACGCGCAGCATCATCACGACGTCGGCGCCTTCGAGCGCCTCGTCCATGCGCGTCGTCACCGTCACGCCGAGCCGATCGAGGCCCGGCGGCAGCAGCGTCGCCGGCCCGCAGGCGCGGACGTCGGCGCCCATGCGCGTCAGGAGGAGCGCGTTCGATCGCAGTACCCGGCTGTGAACGAGGTCGCCGATGATCGCGACGCGCAGTCCCGCGAGCCGGCGCTTGCGCTCGATCATCGTCAGCGCATCGAGCAACGCCTGCGTCGGATGCTCGTGGGTACCGTCGCCGGCGTTGATGATGCTGGCCCGGCAGATCTTGGCCAGATGATGCGGCGCGCCCGACGCCGCGTGGCGCATGACGATCATGTCGGGCGACATCGCCTCGAGCGTCCGCGCCGTATCCGCGAGCGTCTCGCCCTTGACGACGCTCGAGCCGGTGGTCGTCATGCCGAGCGTGTCGGCGCTGAGGCGCTTCTCGGCGAGCTCGAACGACATGCGCGTCCGCGTGCTCGCTTCGAAGAAGAGGTTGATGATGGTGCGGCCGCGCAGCGTCGGCACCTTCTTGATCGGCCGCGCGCCGATCTCCTTCATCGCGACGGCGGTGTCGAGAATCAGCTCGATCTCGGCGGGATCGAGCTCGGCGATGCCGAGCAGATGGCGGCTGCGGAGCGCGGTGGCGGCGGTGCTCATCCGTCCACCTCGACGTCGTCGCGGCCGTCGATCTCGGTGAGATGGACCTGCACGCTCTGCTGCTGCGTGGTTGGAATGTTCCGGCCGACGTAGTCGGCGCGAATCGGCAGCTCGCGGTGGCCGCGGTCGATTAGCACGACCAGCTGAATGGCGCGCGGCCGGCCGAAATCGATGAGCGCGTCGAACGCGGCGCGCACCGTCCGGCCGGTATAGAGGACGTCGTCGACGAGCAGGATCAGGCGGCCGTCGATCGAGAACGGGATCTCGGTCCGGCGGATGACCGGCTGCGGACCGACGGCGTGCCGCATCAGGTCGTCGCGGTAGAGCGTGATGTCGAGCGCGCCGGTCGGCACGTCGACGCCGGAGATGTCCTTGAGATGCGCCGCCAGCCTGGCGGCGATCGGCACCCCTCGGGCGCGGATGCCGACGAGCGCGAGATCCTCGACACCGCGGTTGCGCTCGAGAATCTCGTGCGCGATGCGGACCAGGCTGCGGCCCATGCGATCCGCGTCCATGACTATGGACATCCAGACCTCCCGCCTTCGCCAAGGCGGCGAGCGCGCCGGCGGGCAGACGAATCGCCGACAACGGGCCGTGACATCGACAAACGTGGGGGGGACGGGCGGAGAGCGCGCGGACTGAACGGCATGTTCGCCTCTTCGCAGCCTCACGGGACCGCGTTAAAGAGCGCAGTCAGCGTAACACAGTCCCGCGCCGGGATCAGCGATCGACGACCGGCGTGACGCCTTCGTGACTCGGAATGTAGGTCACCGGCCGCTCCAGCGTGAAGCTGCGCAGGAACAGATCGGTGCGCGCGAAGCCATCCATGTCGCGTCCGACTTCGAGGCCCATGAAATACAGCACGGTCGGCGCGATGTCGACGACCGACCCGCGCGGCACCTGGCCGTGCGCGACGTCGGTGCCGTAGGCGACGAGGAAGCCGTCGGGCGCCGATTCGTGCGATCCCGACGGGTCGGCCCGGCCGAGCGCGCGCGCGAGAAACCGCTTCGCCAGCGGCGTCTCCTTCATGCCGAACCCGGAGACGACGAGCAGCAGATCGCCGGGCGCGAGACGCGCCATGGCGCGGCCGATCTCGGCGTCGACGTAGGCATAGGCGCGATCGAGGATCGATCGATGCGGATCGTCGTGACGCACGTCGCCGAAGAGCTCCGGCTGCGCGTCGTGCAGGAACGCGTGACCGAAGGCCTCGAGGCCCTCGTAGCGAATCGCCGTCAGCGTCGGCGCGAACTGGCGGGTCAGCTCCGCCGCGGTCTCGCTGTAGGCGCGATCCCAGCGCGCCGGCAGCAGCTCGTCGGGCTCCGGCTCCGACGCCGAGGCCGCCGGCAGGATCTCCGTCCACGGCCGCACCTGCCAGGCGTCGAAGAACTCGCGCGCGACATCGGCCGCCGTCGTCGGATCCGCCGCAGCGGCATCGCCCAACCGCAGCGGCGAGCTCCGTGCTTCGTCGAACTGGTCGCTGACGATGGCGCCGAGCGTCGCGTGCGCCGGAAACGTCATCGGCCAGTTGACGATCACCGACCTCAACCCGTAGTCGCCGACGATGTCCCACAGCGGCCGCGCATCGAGCGGCTCGGAGGTATGGCGCGGCTCGATCGACACGAAGCCCTGGAGCACGAGAGCGCTCGCGAAGACGTAGTCGGGCAGGACGTCGGCAGGCACCATGTCGTCGGGCCGCGCGCGATAGAGCGCGTTCGATCGGATGCCGGTCTTCGGCGGGTACTTGCCGGTGGCCGCAGCTGCCCACACCGGCACGGCCTGGGTCGGCTTCAGCGTCGCGAGCGGCATCGACGCGCCGCGATCGATCAGGTTGCCGAGATTGGGCAGCAATCCCGCGGCGACGCGCTGGACGATGAAGTCGTACGACGCGCCGTCGAGCAGGATCATGTGCACGCGTGGGGCGTCGGGCACGGCCCGGGGCCGCAGCTGGCGCCGCGCCGCCGGCACCGGCGGCTCGACGGGGCCGCGCATCCAGAGCGGCGCGACGACCGAGAGGATCATCGTCGCCACCATCATCACGCCGGTGGCGCGGCTGCCCCGCCGCCCGAAGGAATAGCGCAGCACCGCGATCGCGACGAGCAACGCCGCGCAGATGCTGGTGGCGAGCGCGCCGTCGCGCATCCGTTCGGCAGCGCCGACGCTCAGGACCGCGCGAAAGCCGCGCAGGTTCGCCCACGTCGCCCAGCTGGCGGCCAGAGCGCCGGCCGCGCCGAGCCACGCCAGCAGCCGTACGCTGAGCCAGGCCGGATTGATCGGCTCGCTCGCCAGGGCCTCGCGCAGAAGCAGCACGAGGTACATCGCGACGCTCACGTAGGTGCCGTAGAACGTCAGCAGCGCCAGAAACCAGCTGACCGCGGTCGGCGAGACCACCGGCACCTGCGGGTTGAGCTGGAGGACGAGGACGACCAGGTACATCGCGACGAGGACGCCGCCTGTGATCGCGTTCGTCAGCAGCCGCAGGAAGCGCATCGCGTGCCGTCTATGTTGCCACGCCGGCCCGGCCCGCGCTTGGCCGCCGGGCCCCCGGCCTTGTACACTCGACCGGATGATCTTCGACGTGGCGGCCGAGGTGATGGCCAACCGCCGCCTCTCGCCCGACTACAACGTCATCGCCCTCCGCGCCCCGGACATCGCACGCGCCGCGCGGCCCGGCCAGTTCGTGATGATCAAGACCGCGCCCGGGCTCGATCCGATGCTGCGGCGTCCGTTTTCGATCTTCGAGCTCGTCCGCGACGAGGACGGCACGCCGATCGGCGTCAGCCTGCTGAACAAGCGGGTCGGCGTCGGCACGGCGCTGCTCTACGAGGCGCGTGAAGGGATCGTCCTCTCGCTGCTCGGCCCACTCGGTCAGCCCTTCGAACCGGTCGGTCCGGACGGGCTGGCCTGGATGGTCGCCGGCGGCGTCGGACTCGCGCCGTTCGCGACGCTCGCCGAAGCGCTCGCCGCGCGCGGCACGCCGATGACGCTCTTCTACGGCGCCCGCAGCGGCGCCGATCTCTACTATCGCGAGCTGTTCGAGTCGCTCGGCGCGACCGTGGTGCTCACGACCGAAGACGGCAGCCTCGGCGAGAAGGGCCGGGTGACGACGCCGCTCGAGCGCGCGCTGGCCGCCGAGCCGGCCGATCGTCCGGTGACGATCTATGCCTGCGGCCCGACGCCGATGATGCGCGCCGTTGCGGCAGTCGGCGAACGTGCCGGCCGTCCGGTGTTCGTTTCGCTCGAGCCGGTGATGGGCTGCGGCATGGGCGGCTGCTACAGTTGCGTCGTACCGGTGAAACAGAGCGGGAGCCCGAAGGGCCACTTCGTCCGCTCGTGTCTCGAGGGGCCGGTCTTCGACGCGCACCGGCTCGTCTGGGACGCGCTTCCCGCGGGAGGCCACTGATGGCCGATCTCTCCGTTCGCCTGGGCAAGCTGCACCTGCGGAATCCGTTCATCGCCGCATCCGGCTGCTTCGGCTACGGCCTCGAATACGCGCACGCGATCGACCTGTCGACACTCGGCGGCGTCGCCGTCAAGGGCCTGTTTCTCGCCGAGCGCGAGGGCCACCCGCCGCCTCGCATCGTCGAGACGCCCGCCGGCATGCTCAACGCCATCGGCCTGCAGGGCATCGGCGTGCACCGGTTCGTCGCCGAGAAGCTGCCGGAGCTGCGCCGCCTGGGCGCGACGACGATCGTCAACATCTGCGGATCGACGCTGGACGAGTACTGCGAGATCGCGCGCGTGCTCGACGATCACGACGGGGTCGACGCGATCGAGCTCAACATCTCCTGCCCGAACATCAAGGAAGGCGGGATTCAGTTCGGCTGTTCGCTGACCGGGACCTACGACGTCGTCAGCGCCGTTCGCAAAGTCACCTCGCGTCCGGTGATCCCGAAGCTGACGCCAAACGTCACCGACGTCGCGTCGTTCGCGCGCGCCGCCGAAGAAGCGGGCGCCGACGCCGTGTCGCTCGTGAACACGTTCCTGGCGATGGCCATCGACGTCGAGACGCGCAAGCCCAAGCTCACTAACGTCGTCGGCGGGCTCAGCGGGCCGGCGATCCGGCCGATCGCGGTGCGGATGGTGCACGAGTGCCACCAGGCGGTGAAGCTGCCGATCATCGGCATGGGCGGCATCGCGACGATCGACGACGCGCTCGAGTTCATCATCGCCGGCGCGTCGGCGGTGCAGGTGGGCACGGCGAACTTCGTCGATCCGTTCATCTGGTCGCCGCTCGTCGCCGGGCTGGCCTCGTACCTCGAACGTCATCGTCTCGCGAGCGTCTCGGAGCTGATCGGGAAGCTCGAGCTGCCCGGACGGGAGCCGGCATGGACCGCATCCTGATCGCGCTCGACGTCGCCTCCGCGGGCGAAGCGCTGGCGCTCGCCGATCGGCTCCGCGGCGCCGTCGGCGGCTACAAGGTCGGCCATCAGTTGTTCACCGCCGAGGGACCGGCCGTCGTTCGCGAGCTCGTCGCGCGCGGCGATCGCGTGTTCCTCGACCTCAAATATCACGACATTCCGAACACCATCGCCGGCGCGATCGCGTCGGCGTCGTCGCTCGGGGTCTGGATGGTGAACGTGCACGCCGGCGGCGGCGAGGCGATGATGGCCGCCGCACGCAATGCCGCCGACGCTGCGGCGGGCAGCGGGCCGCGGCCGCTCGTGATCGGCGTGACGGTGTTGACGAGCTTCGACGAAGCGACGCTGCGATCGATCGGGGTCGCGCGGTCGCCGCTCGAGCAGGTCGTGCATCTGGCGAAAATGGCGCAGTCGGCGGGCCTGGACGGCGTGGTGGCGTCGCCGCAGGAGACCGCGGCGATTCGCGAGGCGTGCGGATCGAGCTTCGTGATCGTGACGCCCGGCATCCGCGGCGGCGCGGCGGCTGCCGGCCCCGACGATCAGCAACGAACGTCGACGCCGGCAGGCGCGATGGCCGCGGGCAGTACCTATCTCGTGATTGGCCGGCCGATCACCGGCGCGGCCGATCCGCGCGCGACCGCCGAAAGGATCGGCGCCGAAATGGCCGGCGCCCTCTCCTCTACTTCGCGGTAAAGACGAACGCGCCCCGGCGGTTCTTCGACCAGCAGGACTCGGCGTCGTCGGTGCAGACCGGCGACTCCTCACCGCGGCTCACCACCGCCATGCGCGCGGCCGGAATGCCCAGGCTGGCGAGATAGTCGCGAATCGCGGCCGCGCGGCGCTCGCCGAGCGCGAGGTTGTACTCGTTCGTGCCGCGAGAGTCGGCGTGCCCTTCGACCGTCACGCGCGTCGACGTCCACTTCTTCAGGTAGTCGGCGTTCTTCTGCAGGCTCGCGCGCGCGCGATCGCTCAGGTCGGCCTTGTCGTATTCGAAGAACACGTCTTCGAGCGCGCCCGATCGGTTCAGCTCCTCCAGCGACATCCGCGCGAACCGCGTCTCTTCGTTGTCCACGACGGGCGGCGCAGGCGTCGGCGGCGGGTTGTTCGGCGTCGGCGGCGGCGGTGGCGGCGTGTTCGTCACGGCCGGCGGCTGATTCTGGGGCGGGGCGGGCGGTGGCGGATCCGGCGCCTTCTTGCCGCAGGCCACCGACACAGTCAAGAGACCGGCCGCGACGAACAGCGAGGTCAGGCGGAGGAAATCTCGGGACATCAGGCTCTCCTGCTGGGGGAAATGGCGCAGACTCAACACTTTGCCGCGAGCTTACAAATTTGGCGGTGTACGTGTCAACGAATTCGGGCCTGAATCCGGCGTCTTCTTCTCATCTCGACGACGATTCGGCCACAATCGCGCGCGATGGATCGGATGCTCGAGGCGACGGCGCGCGCTGAAGACCGTCATTTCTGGTTTCTCGGCCTGCGGCGCAACAGTCAACAGGTCCTGACGCGCGCTCTCGGGGGCCGGCGCGGCCTCGCCATCGTCGACTGCGGCGCCGGCACCGGCCGCAATCTCGACTGGCTGTCCGCTTTCGGCCTCGCGATCGGCGTCGAGCTCAACGCCGCGGGCCTCGCCGAAGGACGACGGCATGGGCGCCGGATGGTGCGCGGATCGGTCGCGGCCCTGCCGTTCGGAGACGCGAGCATGGACGTCGCAACGTCGTTCGACGTCCTCTACAGCCTGCCCGAGCCAGTCGAGCACGCCGCAGTGCGCGAGATGTACCGAGTGGTCAAGCCCGGCGGGGTCGCGATCGTCAATGCCGCGGCGCTCGACATGCTGCACGGGTCGCACTCGGCGTTGACGCACGAGCTGCGGCGCTACACGCGGCCGCGGCTGCGTCAGCTGCTCGAAGGCGCCGGCTTCGAGATCGAGCGGATGACGTTCACGAACATGGTCACGTTTCCGGCGACGCTGGCGGTACGGTGGCTCGACCGCGTCCGTGGCCGCGCAGCGGTCGCGTCCGAGAACGATCTGCAGGTCCCGGCGGCGCCGGTCAATGCGGTCTTCGATGCCGCATTGCGGATCGAGCATCTGATGATGCGCGCGGTCGATCTTCCGATCGGCACGTCGCTGCTCTGCGTGGCGAGAAAGCGATGAGACGGCGGCGCCGGCTCAGACGAGCTGGAGGGTGACGCCTTCGTTGAGACTGCCGAGGCGGTAGCCCCGCAGATCGAGCGCCGCGAACTTGAAGCCGGCGGCGCGCATGGCGCGATCGATCGCGGCGGCGATCTCCGGATCCAGCGCGCGGCTCATCTCCTCGCGCGCGAGCTCGATGCGGGCGACGTCGCCGTGGTGACGGACGCGGAGGATGCGGAAGCCGAGCGCGCGCAGCGCCTCCTCAGCTTGTTCGATCGTGTGGAGCTTCGCTTCGGTGACTTCGGAGAAGTACGGGATGCGCGACGACAGGCATGCCGACGCGGGCTCGTCCCAGGTCGGCAAGCCGGCGCGGCGCGAGAGTTCGCGGATGTCCGACTTGGTGAGCCCGGCCTCGTCGAGCGGACTCACGACGCCGAACTCGCGCGCGGCGCGGCGGCCGGGGCGATAGTCGCCGCGATCGTCGGCGTTGGCGCCGTCGGCGACGGCGGTGAAGCCGCGCGCGCGCGCGATCGCGGTCAGATGCGTGAACAGCTCGTGCTTGCAGTGATAACAGCGATCGGTGGCGTTGGCGCGGTACTGGGGCCGCGCCAGCTCGTCGGTGGTGATGATCTCGTGATTGAAGCCGAACGTCTCGGCGAGCTTCAGCGCGCGGGTGCGATGGCGTTCCGGGTAACTGGCGCTGTCGGCGGTCACCGACAGCGCGCGGTCGCCGAGGACGCGGTGGGCCGCCCACGCGAGGTAGGCCGAGTCAACGCCGCCACTGTAGGCGACGATCAGCGACCGGCAGGCATCGAGCCTCGCCAGCAGCGCGGCCTCGCGCTCGCGCAACAGCGCCTCAACGCCTTCAGGCTTCGTCACTCGTCCCAGTCTCCGCCACCGTCGTCGCCGCCGTCGTCGTCGTCGAAGTCGTCGTCGAGGTCGTCCTCGTCGGCGCCGTTCGCCTCGTCGTCGCCCTCTTCTTCGTCGTCCTCGTCGTCGTCTTCGTCATCGGAATCGAAGTCGAGCGGATCGAGGCTGGCGACGCGGAGGCGACTGCCGCATGCCTCGCAGTCCCAGGGATCGCCGACCTCCATTTCGTCGATGTCTTCGTCGTCGATTTCGAGCTCGGCGTCGCACTCAGGACAGGTCGCCATACGTTCTCCTTGTCGGCATGACGCGCTCCAGTCGCATCAGCCCGCCCGTGTCGGGCGAAAAACCCCTTGTCGCGATTATAGTCACGGCTTTCGAGGACCCGCAAAGGTCAACCCGCCGGCCCGTGCGGCGCGACGAAGATCTGGTTACACTTCGTCGTCCCGGCACGCCTGCCGTTGAGACGACGTGAAGACGATTCTCGTTGGCCACCGCGATCGATCCGTACGGGACCGCTTCCGGGCGGCGCTGGCGGACGCCCGTCATCTGTGCGTCGCCGCCGACGCCGTGGGCGAAGTGATGCAGGCGCTCGCCGACGCGGCGCGGCCGGTGGATCTGATCGTCCTCGACCTCGGCCTGAGCGAGGAAGGGCCGGCGATCCTGCCGCGGCTCCGCCGCGCCGACGGGATGCGAGTGCCGGTGGCGGTGTTCTCGGGGTCGATCGGCGACGCCGGCGACATCGCGCAGCTCGCCTCGGCGGGCATCGAGGCCTACATCAACGAACACGCGGCGACCGCGCAGATTCTGCCGGCGCTCGCGCCGCACTTGTTTCCCGACAACTTCAACCGCCGATCGAGCACGCGTGTGACGCTCGGTGTTCCGGTGTCGTACCGGACGAGCCAGACGATCGCCGGCGCGGTCACGCTCGACGTCGGCAAGGGCGGCCTCGCCGTGCGGACGATGAACCCGCCGAAGTCGGGGGAAGGCGTGACGCTGAAGTTCCGCCTCCCGGGCAGCGCGTCGGACCTCGAAGCGCTCGGCCGCGTCGCCTGGTCGGATCGGAAAGTCGGAATGGGCGTGCAGTTCGAGCTCGTCAACGCGACCGATCAGGCCGCCCTGGACGCGTTCATCGACGAACACGACGAGCCGCCTGACGGGAGTCGGTAGCGCGGGCCCGAAGGGGGACGGAGCCCTTTTCCACAGATTCGGCTGAAAAGGGGACAGAGGTCCT
>DASTCC010000339.1:0-5282 GCA_035711465.1 Vicinamibacterales bacterium | reverse complement strand
TCGGCGCCTCGAGCCGCTCCGATCGCTGGCCCTCGCCTGGCTCGGCGGCTGCGCGATGTTCCTGACGCTCGGCGTGATCACGCCAGTCGACATGCGACACTACCTCGCGGCGCTGCCGGCCCTGGCGATGCTCATCGGCATCGCGCTCGGCGCGTTGGGCCGGCACCCCGGCTGGGGACCGGGTGTCGTCGCCGCGGGCCTCGCCTGGATGACAATACAAGCCGCGATAAGCTGGATGAAGGCGCTTGGCGGTCTCTGACCATGCGCAGGATCGGACCATGCCGACTCTTTTCGAACAGGTGACCAAGGACATCGCGGACGCCATGCGGCAGAAGTCGCCGTCGCTCGCGCCGCTGCGGATGCTGAAGGCGGCGCTGATGAACCGCGAGGTCGAACGCGGGCGCGCGCTCGACGCGGCCGAGTCGCTGCAGGTCGTGAGCTCCCTCGTCAAGCAGCGGCGTGACTCGATCGACCAGTTCCGCGCCGGCGGACGGCAGGATCTCGTGGACCGGGAGCAGGCCGAGATCGCGGTGCTCGAACGCTATCTGCCGCCGGCCGCCGACGACGCGACGATCGAAAAAGCGATCGAGGACGCCGTCGCGGAAACGGGCGCCGCAGGGCCGAAGGACATGGGAAAAGTGATGAAAGCCACGCTCGCCAGGCTTGAAGGCGCGACCGTGGACGGCCGAAAGTTGAGTGAGCTGGTGAAGCGCAGGCTGGCCGGCTGAGCCGTGATCGAGCCGCCAAACTTTTTCTTCGGCCTGCCGTCTAAGACTTGTGAAAGGCGCGCAACAAGCCTCTCATCCATCCTCCGGGCAGGGGCCTCAACGCAGGGGTTGAGGCCCCTCTTTTATTTCCGATTGATCTCCGTCGCACGGCAGTTACACCCGCGACCCGTCGTGGGCGGCCGATGAGCGTCCGTCTCGCGAAGTCCGCGGGCCTCGTCAGCCTGGCCACGCTCTCGAGCCGCGTGCTCGGCCTGGTGCGCGACGGCGCGCTGACGCGGTTCTTCGGCGCCGGCGTCGAGATGGACGCGTTCCTGTTCGCGACGCGCATCCCGACGCTGCTGCGCGAGCTCTTCGCGGAGGGCGCGATGAGCGCCGCGTTCGTGCCGACGTTCACGCGCCGGCTGTCCGGTCGCGCCGGTCGATCGGATGCGTGGCGGCTCGGATCGCTCGCGTTCAACGCGCTGCTGGTGATCACCGGTGCGATCGTCGCGGCCGGCATCGCGCTGGCGGGCCCGATCACGGCGGCCTACGCGCCCGAGTTCGCCGGGGTCGCCACGACCGTCGCCGGCTATCGCGACAAGCTCGACCTGGCGATCGGGCTCACGCGCATCACGATGCCGTTCCTGACCGTGATCGCGCTTTCGGCCGTGCTGATGGGCATGCTGAACGCGCTCGGCCGGTTCTTCATCCCCGCGTTCGCGCCGGCCGTCTACAACATCGTCCTCACCATCACCGCCGTGCTCAGCGCGTGGTTCGGCCCGCGCGTCGGCATCGAGCCGATCGTCGGACTCGCCTGGGGCTTCGTCCTCGGCGGCGTCGGCCAGTTCCTGGTGCAGTGGCCGGCGATTCGCCGCGAGGGCTTCCGGCACCAGTGGGTGCTGGACGTTCGCGACCCGGGCCTGCACGAAATCATGCGGCTGATGGGGCCGGGCACGATCGGCAATGCCGCGAGCCAGATCAACCTGTTCGTCAACACCGTGCTCGCGACCAGCCTCGGCACCGGACCGATCAGCTACCTCAACTACGCGTTCCGCCTGATGTATCTGCCGATCGGCATCTTCGGCGTGTCGGTCGCGACGGCGGTGCTCCCCGACCTGTCGCGTCACGCGACCACGAGCGATCACGCCGAGATCCGCAGGACGCTTTCGTGGGGACTGCGGCTGATGCTCGCGCTGAACGTGCCGGCGACGCTTGGTCTGATCGCGCTGGCGGTCCCGATCATCGAGCTGATCTTCGAAGGCGGCAAGTTCACCTCCGTGGAGACCGCCGCTACGGCGTCCGCGCTGATGTTCTATGCGCCCGGGCTCATCGGCTACTCGACGGTGAAGATCGTGTCGCCGACGTTCTACGCCATGCACGACGCGCGGACGCCGATGCTGGTCAGCCTGTTCTCGGTCGCGGCCAACGTCGTGCTCAACCTCACGCTGGTGCGCCGCTTCGGCTTCCAGGGCCTGGCGCTCGGGACGGCGCTGGCGGCGACGATCAACGCGGGGCTGCTGGTGCTGCTGCTGCGGCCGCGGATCGGCGGTCTCGACGGCCGCCGGATCGCCGGCACCTTCGTGCGAATCACGCTGGCGTCGATCGCGATGGCGCTCGCGGCCGTATGGGTCGAGTCGACGTTGCACCAGTGGCTCCCCGAGCCGACGTTCTGGGCTCGTCTCGTGCGCGTCGGCGTCGCGATCGTAGTGGCGCTCGGGGTCCTCGCGCTCGCGGCGATGGCGCTGCGCATTCAGGAATTCCAGATCGCGATGTCGCGGGTGCTGGCGCGAGTCAGGCGCTAGCAATTCGCAGCCGCCGATCTGTTAGCATCGACCGGTGCGGCGCCAACCGCTCGACGACTTCTCATGGGTCGGCCCCGGCCCGCTCACGCCGGCGGTCAAGGCGATCGTCTTCTCGAACATCGCCGTCTTCCTGATCACCTTCGCGGCGCCGGATCTGATCACCGGTCTGTTCGGACTGACGCCGCGCCTGGTGCTCGAGCAGGGGCGCATCTGGCAGCTGGCCACCTACCTGTTCGTCCACAGCCCGGTCGCGTTCTCGCACATCCTCTTCAACATGCTCTACGTCTGGCTGTTCGGCGTCGAGCTCGAGCGCCGCTGGGGCACGCAGGCGTTCGTGCGCTACTACTTCATCACCGGCGTCGGCGCCGGGCTCTGCGTCCTCGTCGCGGCGCTGCTGCCGTTGGCGGCCGCGCAGCGCGACTACTACGCGACCACGATCGGCGCCTCGGGCGCGGTCTACGGACTGATTCTGGCGTGGGTGCTGACGTTCCCGCACCGGACGATCATGTTCATGATGATCTTCCCGATGAAGGCGTGGGTGTTCGGGCTGATCATGGGCGCGCTGGTGTTCTTCTCCGCAGTGGGCGGCGGCCCGAGCGGCATCTCACACCTGGCGCACGCCGGCGGCCTGATCATCGGCTACCTGTATCTCAAGGGCCCGCGCCAGCTGCGTCTCCAGCTGCAGTACCAGCTCACGCGGTGGCGAATGCAGCGGCTCCGCCGCCGCTTCGACGTCCACAAGGGCGGGCGGTTTCATTAAGGTGCTGGGTGCTCGGTGCTGGGTGCACGCAGCACTTGGCACCGAGCACTTAGCACCGAGCACCGAGCACCCAGCACTGAGCCCCCCTCACGCCCCTCGGACGTCGAGCACGAACGTGTCGTCGAGCGCCTCGGCCTGATGCGCTTCGCCGGCGGGCACCGACATCACCTCGCCCTCGCGGATCGTGAACTCCTCGCTGCCGACGACCGCGCGCAGCGCGCCCTGGAGGACGTAGATCATCTGCGGCGCGTCGTGGCGGTGCTGCGGCACGATCGCGCCCTTCTTGAGATAGGTTTGCGCCATCATCTGGCCGTCGGCGATGACGACCTTGCGCGCGACCATTTCGGTCACGCGTTCGAGCGGAATGTCGTCCCACCGAAACGCGGTCGCGCGGGCGGGCGTCACGGTGGCAAGGAGTATAATCGACCGGATCGCCGGACGCGGCGACGATCACCAAGACGAGGTCGCTCTCGATGACAACCCCTGCCCTTCGCAACGGACGCACGACTGGCCCGGCCGAGGACTCGAGACGCCGGCAGCCCGCGCCATACGAAGGCCTCTCGAAGGACGACCTCGTCGGCATCTATCGCACGATGCTGCTGTCGCGCCGCATCGACGACAAGGAGATCCAGCTCAAGAACCAGAGCCTGATCTTCTTCCAGATCAGCGGCGCCGGACACGAGGCGATCATGGTCGCCGCCGGTCTGACGCTCAAGCCCGCGCACGACTGGTTCTTTCCCTACTACCGCGATCGCGCGCTCTGCCTCACGCTCGGCATGACGCCGCTCGAGATGTTCCTGAGCGCCGTCGGCGCCGAGGCCGATCCCAACAGCGGCGGCCGGCAGATGCCGTCGCACTGGGGCCACAAGGGCCTCAACATCGTCTCGCAGTCGAGCCCGACCGGCACGCAGTGCCTGCACGCGGTCGGCTGCGCCGAAGCCGGCACCTTCTACGAGCAGCTCGAGGACATCCCCGGCCGCGAATCGAAGTTCGAGAAAGACGAGGTCGTCTACGTCTCCATCGGCGACGGCACCTCGAGCGAAGGCGAGTTCTGGGAAGCGCTCTCCACCGCCTGCGTCAGGAAGCTGCCCGTGCTCTTCATGATCGAGGACAACGGCTACGCCATCTCCGTCCCCGTCGAGGTGCAGACGCCCGGCGGCGACATCTCACGGCTCGTCGAGTCCTACCCCGGCCTCGGCGTCTTCCGCTGCGACGGCACTGACGTGCTCGAGAGCTATCGCACGATGAAGGAGGCGGTGGCTTACTGCCGCGAGCGCCGCGGACCGGCGTTCGTGCACGCGAAGGTGATCCGCCCCTACTCGCACTCGCTTTCCGACGACGAGCGGCTCTACAAGACGAAGGCCGAGCGCGAAGCCGAGGCCCGTCGCGATCCGCTCACGCGCTTCAGCACGTTCCTCCGCGCCGAGGGGCTGGCGAGCGACGAGGACCTCGCCGCGATCGCGAAGGACGTGGACCGCGAGGTCAACGCCGCGGCCGAAGAGGCCGTGAAGTCGCCCAAGCCGGCGCGCAGCACCGCCGGCCTGTACGTCTACTCGGCCGACGTCGATCCGACGTCGGCCGAGTTCGAAACACCACTCGCCGGCGAGGGCAAGCCGGACACGATGGTCGCGTCCATCAACCGCACGATGAAGGACGAGATGGGGGTGAACCCGCTCATCGTGATGTTCGGCGAAGACGTCGCCGACGCGACCCACGAAGAGAATCTCGAGGAAGTGCAGGGCAAGGGCGGCGTCTTCAAGGTCACGCACGGCCTGCAGAAGAAATACGGCGCCGTCCGCGTCTTCAACTCGCCACTCGCCGAAGCCAACATCATCGGCCGCGCCGTCGGCATGGCGGTGCGCGGGATCAGGCCGGTGGTCGAGATCCAGTTCTTCGACTACATCTGGCCGGCGATGATGCAGCTCCGCAACGAAGTGGCGATGATGCGCTATCGCTCGAGCAACAACTTCTCGTGCCCGATGGTCATTCGCGTCGCGAGCGGCGGCTACCTGC
>DASTCC010000338.1:0-6150 GCA_035711465.1 Vicinamibacterales bacterium | reverse complement strand
GCTGGGGTGTCGGATCGGCGAGCTCCGACGACACGAGCCCCTTCTCTGCGAGCCGCTGCAGCGCGATGTAGACGGCCGCTCGCGACGGCTTGCGGCCGGTGCGGTGCTCGATCTCGGCCATGATTGGCACGCCGTACGCGGGCGCGTCGAGCCGGAGCAACGCGAGGAGGACGAGGTGCTCGACTTCGCCGAGGACGTCGCGGGCCATTGCTAGCATCTTGGATTAAATCGACACGGCCGTCAACCGTGCGCGTCCGGACGCCTCGCGGCCGGGCGCATCGCGTCGCGGACGATCGGGGCGCACCGCCGTCGGCGAGGAGTGCCGGCATGGCGGCCTCGACCCCTGGTATGTCTATGGGAGCGTAGCGCGACTCCCATCGGAACGCGAGGGGAGTTCAGCGCGGATGGCGTCCGCCTGCTGCAGGTGACGCCGCTGGTGCCGCCAGATGATCTCGAGGCCGGTGCCGACCGTGAAGCGAATCACCGGAACGAACGGGTTGACGAAACGGACCCGGTTGACATCGTG
Source organism: Vicinamibacterales bacterium (assembly GCA_035711465.1). Classification (GTDB taxonomy): domain Bacteria; phylum Acidobacteriota; class Vicinamibacteria; order Vicinamibacterales; family SCN-69-37; genus DASTCC01. The sequence continues at coordinate 5,624 of DASTCC010000338.1, read as the reverse complement.
GCGGCTGGCGCGGCGGACCAGCTCGCGCGCCGTCTCGTTGCTGGCCAGGAACCGATCGAGCACGTCAGCGGCGACTTCGGCCGCCGGCGCGATCTTGCGCGGTGCGCGGCCCCGCCGGCGCTTCGGCGACGACGGCTCGATGTAGGCGGCGATGAACCAGCGGCCGAACCATCCCGGCGTGATCGCCGCCACCGGCGACTCGAGCCGGCGGTCGAGCGCCGCGGCGATCGGCGGCAGGTAGACAGCGTTGGCCTGAAGCAGATGCTGCAGGCACTGACCGACGCTCCACGTCGCCGGCGACGCCCGCCAGTTGAGCTCGGCAACGGTGAGCCCGCGCGCCACGTCTCCGGCATGCCGATCCGAGGCGTGCAGCTCATCGATGATCTGGCGCGCCCACGCGGGCAAAGCCCGGTCGTCGGTCATGCTAGGCAGCATAACGTTCTCTGTCGATCAAATGATCAAACCCAAGAACTTGGAGGACCTTGGAGCGCCGTGGAGGGTTGTCGAGTGGAGCATCGTATTTGCGAAAACGAGCCTTGAGTTGCGACCAGGCCTGAGACGACAGCCGCAGCTCCATTGCGCGCCATGGTCCTCCAGTGCGCTCCAAGTGTTGAGGTTTTTGATCTTTGCTGGCGCGAATTAATCGAGCGGCCGACTCAGAACGAGAATCTAAAAATCAGCGGATAGTGATCCGACCCGAATGAATCGGATCCACGCTCGCACGTGGACGCGCCGCGCAGGCCGCGTGTGAAGAGCCGATCGAGACGGCCGATGGCGTGCGTCGCGCCGCCGGCGCATTCGATCTCGGCGAAGTGCTTCCGCATCTCCGCAACGCCCGAATCGAACAGGTGCGCGTTGAAGTCGCCGCCGATCACGACCGGCTCGGGCCCAGCCATCGATTCGACGACGTCGCGCAACGCCAGCGCGTGTCGTCCGTGTCCGCGGAGCGTGTCGAAGTGCACGGACGCCACTCGCACGCCGGCGCCGTGCCTGACGATGGCGGCGACCGCCACACGCCGTTGCTGCGCGAACGGCATCTCGATCGCGAGCACGTCGTCGAGCGGCAGCGTCGAGAGAATCGCGTTGCCGCGGTCCTCCCGCGGCTGCTCCGAGCAGTCGCGCCCGTTTCGCATCGACGGCACGTACACCGCGTACATCGCCAGTGTGCGAGCGAGTTCGAGGATGTCCGGGCTGTCAGGGCCGCGCGGGGATCCCAGCCGGCCGGCGACGCCGCTCCCCGTGGGGCATTGCGCCGGCACGTCGCCACGCCGATAGGCCTCCTGAAGCAGCAGCACGATGGCAGGCTCGACGCCACGGGCCTGCCCACGGACGTCGGCGACGAGCTCGACGAGCCGGCCGTCGCCAACGGCCATGTTCCAGGTGACGACGACGAGCGGGCCGGCGGAAGGCGCGCGGGCACTGCCGGGGTCGTGCCGCACGATGGGTCCAACCGGGTCGCACCAGGCACGGAGCTCCTTGCGATCGTCCGCGTCGTACGGGGAGATCCACCGCACCGCCCGCGCGCCCGCCGGCGTCGTCGTGCGGCAGACGGGAAGAGCGGGCTCGGGCGCCATCCGCACGTGAGAAGCGCAACCCGCCGCCGTCAGCACGGCGGCAAGCGTCGCGATCACCCTGGCAGCCATCCTGTTCTGATTGTCCCGCAGCCGCGTCAGCGTGTGCCGTTCGCCAGGGTGCCACTGCCGAATCACAGGTAGGCGAACGGGGATCCCGGCCAAATCACGCTGCCGACTCCCCCTGCAAAACGGTACGGGTGTTGCCTTAGACAGAGGTGGAGATGCTCGAGAACCTGACCGGTCGATTGCAGATGGGGGGAACCATGGCCCGGCTCGCACTCGTGCTCGCGTTGGTAACGACCATCGATCTCGTCGTGCCGCTCGCACAGTCCCAGCCACCGCGAGTGAATCCCGAGGCACAGGTCCTGACGGACTTCAACGAACGCGTCAAGGCTTATCTCAAGCTGCGCGACAAGGTGGACGGCGACGCGCCGCCGATGAAGCAGACGAAGGACCCGGCGCAGATCGAAGCGGCGCAACGCGCGCTCGGGACGCTGGTTCGCAATGCCCGCGCCGACGCGAAACAGGGCGACATCTTCGCGCCGGAGATCGAGAAGAAGTTTCGCGCTCTGCTGCGGCCAGAAGTGAAGGGTGCAGACGGCGCGAAGGCAAAGGCGACGGTACTGGAAGAGAAGCCGGTCGTGGCGCTCAAGGTGAATGGGGAGTATCCGCAGACGGAGCCCAAGACCACCGTGCCGCCCTCGATCCTGCAGGCGCTGCCCCAACTGCCGAAGGACTCGGACCTCGAATATCGCTTCGTCAGGACGCACATGATCCTGCTCGACACGCGCGCCAATCTGATCGTGGACTTCCTGCTGAACGCGATTCCGTAACACCAGGGAGGAACCAGCGATGCTGACCAGCCGGAACCGATGGCAGCTCACCATCGTCGCGCTCGTCGCCGTGATCGGCAGCCTTGCGCCCGTGGCGCAGGAAACGACCAGGCTGACGCTGCCGAATCAGAAGGACTCGGTGCACTTTGCCGTCATCGGCGACAGCGGCACCGGCGGATCGGGCCAGTCGCGCGTCGCCCGCCGGCTGACCGCGATGCGATCCAGCTTCCCGTTCGACATCGTGCTGATGCTCGGCGACAACCTCTACGGCGGAAGCTCGAAACGCGACTACGTCAGGAAGTTCGAGGAGCCCTATAAGGATCTGCTCAGCGCCAACGTCAAGTTCTATGCCGCGCTCGGCAATCACGACGACGGCAGCCAGGTCTTGTACAAGCCGTTCAACATGGACGGCAAGAAGTACTACACGTTCAAACCGCCGTCGGGCAGCGTGCGGTTCTTCGCGCTCGACAGCAATTACGTCGACAAGGCGCAGCTCGACTGGCTCGAGAAGGAGCTGGCGGCCAGCGGATCGGACTGGAAGATCATGTTCTTCCACCACCCGCTCTATTCGTCCGGCGGCCGCCATGGATCGAACGACTCGTTGCGCGAGCAGCTCGAGCCGATCTTCGTCAAGCACGGCGTCGACGTCGTCTTCGCCGGCCACGATCACTTCTACGAGCGCATCAAACCGCAGCAGGGCATCTACCACTTCGTCTCGGGCGGGGCCGCCAAGCTCCGCACCGGCGACATCCGCAAGACCGGGTTGACCGACAAGGGCTTCGACCGCGGCTACCACTTCATGCTCGTCGAAGTGACGCCGAAGGTCATGTACTTCCAGGTGATCTCGGACACCGGCGCGACGGTGGATTCGGGCGAGCTGCCGAGGCGCGAGCCGGCGGGCAAGTAGGACAAGCGGACGCTGTCGCGCGCGCGGGCGGACGCCCGCGACAGCGGGCACGCCGCTCTCGCTAGTCCCCGCTGACGTCCAGGAACTCGCCGATCGCGTCGGTGATCTCGTCGAGGCCGGCGCGCTCGAGAAACGCCGGCGCGAAATGGAGTTCGACCTGTCCCTTGTAGCGCATCTGGGAGGTCTCGCGACGTTCGATGATCGGCCGGATGTCGCGCGAGACCAGGTCGAGCACGATCGCCCGATCGCGCACCTCGACGTCGGTGAGGTAGACGACCTCGCCGACCCGGAACTGCGTCGTGCCGCGGTCCGAGAAGAACGCCGCGACGCCGCCCGGCTGCTCGACGCGCCCGTCGACGATCTTCGTGTTCACCGCACCCAGATACCGTGCTGGCCCGGCGAGCGAGGATCGCGGCCAGTCCTTCCTTTCGCATTGCGTCAATCTCCGACTGCGCGCTGGCGCCGCCTGAGATCGCAAGGCTCGTGCCTCGGAGGCGGCAACAGTCATTCGGAAATCGACGAACGCATGTTCGCGGGCGAACGACGAGTCCTCGAGAGAGGACGTGTCGCCAGGGTGCTGAGTGCTTGGTGCTGGGTGCTTTCGGATTCACCATGCAGCACATGCAGAAGACCGGAAGCGGACCGACCAACAAGACGACGGATGACGCATGCACTCTGTCGAGCGCTGACAGACCGACGCGTGTACGCTGACGCAGACAGCAGCGAGCTGCATGCGCTGCGCTGCATGCTCAATCCGTGATCGGGGTTCGACTCACTGGCGGATCGCTGCGATCGCTTGAGCCCTGAGCACCCGCCGCGCCGGTCCGAGCAGGGCCAGCGATGCGATCAGCAGCAGCGCCGCTGCCGAGACGACGAACGCTCCTGGCGACGCGGCGTCGAGGCCGAAGACCTGGCTGCGCAAAAGGCGGATCAGGCCGAAGGTCGCGAGGCTGCCGATGACGACGCCGATGGCCGCCAGTCGCAGACCGCGGATGAAGATGTTGCCGAACAGCGCCCGCGGCGCCGAGCCGAGCGCGAGCCGGATCGCGAACTCGCGCGTGCGCTGTGCGACCGCGAACGAGAGCAGCGCGTACAGACCGACGCCGGCCACGACCGCGGCCAGCGCGGCGATGACCGTGGCGAAGACGCTCTGCGCGCGCTCGAGACCGAGCCGGTTCGAGATGATCGAGTCGATCGACCGCGAGTTCTCGATCAGGAGCTCGCCATTGAGATCGCGCAGCGCGCGCCGGACCACCGGTACGAGCGCCGTCGGGTCGCCGTCGGTGCGCATCACCAGGTCGATCCAGAACGCCGGCTTCTGCGCGACCGGCAGGAAGATGTCGGCAGGCGCGCGCGTGCCCAGACGCATGTCGCCGGCGACGCCGACGACGGTCCACGGCGCGGTCTCGGCCGGATCGTTGGCACGGGGCAGGAGGATCACGCGTCCGACCGCGGTCGCGTCGCCCCACATCTGCCGCGCCAGGGTCTCGTTGACGATCGCGACGCGCGGCGCCGCAGCCGTATCGGCGCTCGTGAACGCCCGTCCATCCCTGATGGCGACGCCCATCGCCCTGAAGTAGTCGGGCGTCGCCGATCGCAGCACGCCCTGGATCTCGCCAGTCGCCTCCGGGACTTGCGGCTTCAGCAGCACGTTGCCGAGCACGCCGAGCGCGCTGCCCGGGAACCCGTTGGTCGCGCCGGCCGCGGTCACACCGGGCAGCTGCGCCACGCGCGCGACGATGCCTTCGAGCTCGGCGGCGCGGAGTGCCGGGTTCTCGTAGCGATCCTGTTCGAAGGGCAGCGAGACGTTCAGCGCGAGCATGCCGTGCGGGTTGAAACCGCGGTCGCGGCCGAGGAGCGCCGCGAAGCTGGTCGACATCAGGCTGGCGCCGAGCACCAGCATCATCGCGGCCGCCACCTCGCCGACGACGAGCACCGTGTGCAGCCGCTGCGATCGCGGTCCCGATCGGCGCGCGCCGGTCAGCGCTTCCGACGCCGAGATCGATCCGATGCCGAACACCGGAATCAGGCCGGCGACGACGGCGGTGAGCGCCGACACCGCGATCGAGAAGCCGACGACGGTCGCGTCGAGCTGCACGTCCGCGGCGCCGGCGACGTTCGCCGGCAGCACGGCGGCGAGCGCACGCGAGGCGCCCGACGCCAGGGCGAGACCGATGAATCCGCCGGCAAGCGCGAGCAGGCCCGCCTCGATCGTCATCTGCCGCCCGAGACGCGCGCGGCTCGCGCCGAGAGACGCGAACACGGCCAGCTCGCCGCGCCGATCGACGTTGCGCGCGATCAGCAGGCCGG
>DASTCC010000337.1:0-2021 GCA_035711465.1 Vicinamibacterales bacterium | reverse complement strand
GGCGATCGCGTAGTCGCGTCCCGGCGCCGTGGTGACCGGCGCGAAGCCGACTTCCCAGAAGCCAAGCTCCTCGGTGAGATGGTGATAGATGCGCCGCACGTCAAGGGTCTGCCGCGTCAGCGTGACGCGGGCGCCGATCGGACGCGAGCGATGACGCGCCAGCAGCGCCTTGATCTTCGGTGCCGCCATGGCGTAGCTGCCGGCGCCGTTGTTGAAGACGCGGAACTTGTCCTGCAGATCCTGTGGCCCGTCGATCGAGATCGTGACGCCGACCCGCTCGTCGGCCAGGAACTCGATGATCTCCGGCCGCAGCAGCGTGGCGTTGGTCGTGAGGCTGAAGTCGACCTCCTTGCCGGACTCGGCGGCGCGGCGCCGCGCGTAGGCGATCGTGGCCTTCAGGACCGGGAAGTTCATCAGCGTCTCGCCGCCGAAGAACGTGATGTGCATCCGCGGGTTCTCGCGCGACTCCCGCAGCGCGAACTCGATCGCTTCGCGCGCGGTCTCCTCGCTCATGAACTTCGGCTGCTGCCCGTTCTCGGTGTCGACGATCTTGTCCTCGCCGTACTCGTAGCAATACGTGCAGCTCAAGTTGCACTGATTGGTGACGTTGACGACCAGCGTCTGCAGCGGCACCGGCTTGAGCGGGAGGATCTTTGGCACCGGCTGAGAAGGCACTGACGTCTCACCGAGCGCGCGCACCCGCTGCAGCTCGCGGATGGTGTCCGACACTTCGGATGCCTCGAAGCGCCCGGACAAATCCCGCGTGAGATCGTCGACCTGACGCGGGCCGTTGGCAAGCGACTCGAGGATCGCCGCCGCGCAGTCGTCCAATACGAACACCGCGGCGCTCGGCACCAGATACAGGAACCGTCGTCCCGCAGCTTCGAAGCTGTGGAACTCACGCAGTGCGACGCCGGTCATTGCCCGGTCCCGGGCCGCCGTGGCGGTTCTGGCGGACCCGCCGACGGATCGAAGCGCATGTAGAGCGGCACGGTGACGAGCAAATGCGAGCGGGCGCGCAGTGTCGCCGCGGGTCGCTTGTCCCCCGCTGCCGGCGTGTCGTAGCGCGCCACCACCCACACGTCGCCGATGTTATTGCGCTGCCCGTTGCGCGCCGGGTTCGGGCCGTCGATGTTCGGCGTGAAGCGGCCGGTCTTCGGATCCAGCGCGCCGACAAACTTGACGTCGTCGTCGTTGTAAGTGGCGGTGAACTCCTCCATGCTCCACGCGACGTCCACCAATCCCAGCTCAACGTCGTCCGGCGTATCGGCACGGCCGTCGGCACCGTTGTGGTACGCCCACGCTTCGAACTGCGCGAGCGCCTTCGGGAAGGTCCCGCCGCCGACGCGGGCCATCGCCCAGTCAGGTTTCACCTTGATGCTGTCCACGCGATCGAACACGGCGAGCGCCTTCGGGCGAGAACTGCCGGCGATGAAGACGTCGCGGGTCGCGATGGTCGCTCCGGCAGCGACGTCGACGGCGACGGTGGCGAGATCCGGCGTGATGTTGACGATGCGAGAAACTGTGAGGCCCGGACCGAGGTCCACATCCGAGGGCCGCAGCGACGACGAGAAATTGGCGCCGTAAATCTTCAGCTCCTGGTTCGCGCCACCCTGCCGCAACGCGGTGCGATCGGTGCCGAGCACGCGCGTTTCCGTGCCCAACCGCTCGAGCTTCACGTCGAGGCCGAGCTCGTCGTAGCCGCCAGTGAACCAACGGCCTTCCATGGTGCGCCAGTTGCGGTCGATCATCATGACTTCGCGCAGCGACGAATCGTCTGCGGCGGCGGTCGAGCGGCCGCGCCACTGGAAGCCGGTGTAGACGATCGCGCGCCCGGTCCGATTGATCGTCTCGCCGGTGCGCGCCACTCGATACGTCGCCGTCGTCGTGAACTCGTCCGGCAACGATGGATCCGCGGTCACCACCACGCGCCCGTAGATGGCGCCCTTGCCGAGTTCCCAACCGCTCAGCGTCCACGTCCCGTCGATCCTGGCCGGGCGCATGTTGGCGGACCACGCCGT
>DASTCC010000336.1:0-4411 GCA_035711465.1 Vicinamibacterales bacterium | reverse complement strand
CCCTGGAACATCGGCCGCGAGAACAGCGTCGTCGCGCCCTCGGTCTTGACGCCGGTGCAATCGGTGACCAGCGCGCGATCGAGCCGCGCCGCGAGCATCGGCGCGAAGTCGCGCGTCTGATAGGTGTGCGGCAGGATCACGTGCGTTGGCGACTCGGCCTGGACGACCGCGGCCAGCGCCTGCACGAAACCGTCTGGCGTGTAGATCTCGAGCGCCGGATGCTCGAGCGCGATCACTTCGGCGACCGCCGCGGCCGCGAGCGCGCCTGCGGCCGCCGCGACGCCGGCGCCGGCGACGACGACCTTGACGTCCCCTCCCATCGCCTGGGCGGCGGCGATCGCTTCCCATGAGGCGCGGTTGAGCGTGCCCTGCTGCTGTTCTGCGATGACGAGGTTCATGACTGCTCCGCCTCCGCTCACAGCACCCGCGCGTCGTCCTTGAGCGCGCGGACCAGCTCTTTCGCGGCGTCGGCGGCCTGCCCACCGATCATCCTGGTCTGTTTCGATTTCTCGGGCACGTAGACGGCGGCGATCTGCTGACGCACGGCCGCGGGCGGCGCCCCGGGCACGGCGCGAATTTCTTTCTTCTTCGCGGCCATGATGCCCTTCAGCGTCGCGTAGCGAAGCTGATTGATGCCGCTCTGAATCGTCAGCACCGCCGGCAGCGACATGCCGATCCACTGGAACCAGCCGCCCTCGAGCTCGCGCTTCACGCGCAGGGACTGGCCGTCGATCTGGACGTCCATGATGATCGTCGAGTGCGGCACGGCGAGCTTCTCGGCGAGGACGACGCCGACCTGTGCGAAGCCCTGGTCGTCGGACTGCAGACCGGTGAGCACGAGATCGAACTGCTCGTCCCTGATCGCGGCGGCGAGCGCCTCGGCGGTGGTGAACGCGTCGGCCGACGCGAAGTGATCGCCCTGGACGTGGATGGCGCGGTCGGCGCCGCGCGCCAGCGCTTCGCGAAGCACCTGGGCGACCCGCGCCGGGCCGGCGGAGACGACGACGACCTCGCCGCTGTGCTTCTCGCGGAGGCGCAGCGACTCTTCGAGCGCGTAGGCGTCGGGCTCGTTCAACTCCCAGCTGGCGTCGGCATCACGCACCCAGGTCTTCGCGTCGTTGATGCGGACCTGCCACTCGCGTGTGACGACTTGTTTTACGCAGACAGCAATTTTCATGGCTTCGGCTGGGGGCAGATCAGCCCCCGGATCAAGGCTCGTATCTCTTCAGCAGCAGCGTGCCGTTGGTGCCGCCGAAGCCGAAGGAGTTCGAGAGCGCGTAGTCGATCTTCATCGGCCGCTTGACCTTCGGGGCGTAATCGAGATCGCAGGCCGGGTCCGGCTGTTCGAGGTTGATCGTCGGCGGCGCGACCTGGTCGCGCACCGCGAGAGCGGTGATGCCCGCCTCGAGGCCTCCGGCGGCGCCGAGCAGGTGGCCGGTCATCGACTTGGTCGACGACATCACGAGCTTGTAGGCGTGCTCGCCGAACGTCGTCTTCACCGCCAGCGTCTCGGTCGGATCGTTGATCGGCGTCGACGTGCCGTGGGCGTTGATGTAGTCGACCTGTCCGGGGGCGATGCCCGCCTTCTTCAGGGCCATGCGCATCGACCGGACGGCGCCGTTGGCATCGTCGGGCTGCGCGGTCAGGTGGTAGGCGTCGCCGGACAGGCCGTAGCCGACGAGCTCGCAATAAATCGACGCGCCGCGGCGCCTGGCGATCTCGAGCTCCTCGAGAATCAGGATGCCGGCGCCCTCGCCGATGACGAAGCCGTCGCGATCCTTGTCGAAGGGACGGCTGGCGTGGGCCGGATCGTCGTTGCGCGTCGACAGCGCGCGCATCGAGGCGAAGCCGCCGACGCCCATCGGCGTGATCGACGCCTCCGATCCGCCCGCGATCATGATGTCGGCATCGCCGCGGCGGATGATCTCGAACGACTCGCCGATGGCGTGCGCCGAGGCGGTGCAGGCGGTGCACGTCGCGAGGTTCGGGCCGCGGGCGCCGAAGCGAATCGACACCTGGCCGGCAGCGAGGTTGATGATCGACGCGGGAATGAAGAACGGCGAGATCCGCCGCGGGCCGCCCTTGAGCAACTCCTCGTGCTCGCGCTCGATGGTGCTGAACCCGCCGATCCCGGACGCGATGAAGACGCCGGTGTGGTCGGCGAGATCGGGCGTGATCTCGAGGTTCGCGTCCTTGACGGCGAACTCCGACGCCGCGACCGCGAACTGGATGAAGACGTCCATCTTCTTGACGTCCTTCTTGTCGAGGTAATCGAGCGGGTTGAACCCCTTGACCTCGCCGGCAATCCGCGCGCTGAACGCCGTGGCATCGAAGTGCGTGATCGGGCCGATGCCGCTCTGGCCGGCGCACAGGGCTTCCCAGTTCGTCCGGGTGCCGATGCCGACCGATGAGAGCAGGCCGACGCCGGTGACGACGACTCGCCTGGACAACGCTCCTCCGCCCTACTTCTTCTTGGCGTGGCCCTCGATGTACTCGATGGCTTCCTTCACGCGGGTGATCTTCTCGGCATCCTCGTCGGGAATCTCGATGCCGAACTCTTCCTCGAAGGCCATGACGAGCTCGACGGTGTCGAGCGAGTCGGCGCCGAGATCGTCGACGAACGACGCATCCGGCGTCACTTCTTCCTCATCGACGCCCAACTGCTCGACGATGATCTTCTTGACTTGATCAGCAACCGCCATTCCGTCCTCCTCCGAGTGCCTACAAATACATGCCGCCGTTGACGGCGAGCACGTGCCCCGTAATATACGCTGCCTCATCCGAGGCAAGAAAGGCTACAGCCGCGGCGACATCGTCGGGCGTACCCAGCCGTTTGAGCGGGATTCTCTCCGCCCAGTCGGTGTGGGCGGCGGCCGAAATCGCGCGCGTCATGTCGGTGTCGATCAGTCCCGGCGCGACCGCGTTCACCGTGATGTTGCGCGAGGCGACTTCGAGGGCGATCGCCTTGGTGAAGCCGATCAGCCCGGCCTTGGACGCCGCGTAGTTCGCCTGGCCGGCGTTGCCCGATTGGCCGACCACCGAGGTGATGTTGACGATCCGGCCGGCGCGCTGCTTGATCATCGGCTTCAGCACCGCCTGCACGGTCAGGAACGCGGCGGTGAGATTCGTCGCCAGGACCTGATCCCAGTCGTCGCGCTTCATGCGCAGCATCAGCTGATCGCGGGTGATGCCGGCATTGTTGACGAGGATGTCGATCCGGCCGTGCGCGGCGAGGACGGACGCGACCGCGGCCTCGACCGCGGCCGCATCGGTGACGTCGAGGGCCAGTGACGTCGCGCGGCCACCGGCAGCGACGACTTCGTCGGCCACCGGGCGGGCGTTCTCGCCGCGCGCCGCGGCAAACACCTCGGCCCCCCTGGCCGCCAGCCCGAGCGCGATCGCGCGGCCGATTCCCCGCGAAGCGCCGGTCACCAGGGCCACTCGGCCCGACAAATTCGTCATAGCAACCTTCCTACTTCAGCACACGGCGCTCAAATCACGCAACCGCCGTTCGCGAAGCGCAGCCGTCCCCTAGCCACGGAACGCGATTCGCGCGACAATGTGTCGCCTCCGATGGCGGAACAAGATACTCCGGGGCAGCCCAAGGGGCATGGACCGTGTGACTTGCCGGCCGCGACCGCCGCGCTGGCGCGTCTCGAAGGCACGTGCCTCGCCTCGTTCTTCCGATCGGTGCCCGCCACCGTCTGGATGACCGACTCGAAGCTGATCCTGACCTTCCTCCAGGGCCCGCTGCTCGAGCGCCTGCAGATCGAACCCGAACAGGTGCTCGGCAAGGCGTTGCCGGACCTGCTCCTCGAAGGCCGCGAAGATCATCCGTTGATCCAGGGACACATCACCGCGCTCGCCGGCCACGAAGCGGCGGTGCGCATCGAATGGGGCAGCACGCTCTATCACGCGCGCGTCGCCCCGCTGCGCGACGTCAGCGGCGCCATCGTCGGCTGCGTCGGCGTCCACCAGGCGATCGGCTGGATGCCCGACGACGAGGGCACGCTGCGCGAGAACGACATCCGCCTCCGACGCGTCGTCGACTCGAACATCATCGGCATCGCGTTCGGCGACGACTCGGGCCGCATCACCGACGCCAACGACGCGTTCCTCGAACTGGCCGGCTACACGCGCGAGGATCTGACCGCGGATGGGATCTCCTGGCCGGCGTTGACGGCAATCGAATCGCATCAGCGGCAGATGCGCGCGCTCGAGGAGATTCGCGAGACCGGACGGTGCGCGCCGTTCGAGATCGAATTGATCCGCCGCGACGGCGAGCGCGTGCCGGTGCTGATCCTCAGCGCGCGCGGCGAGGAGGCGGACAAGGTGCTCGGCTTCCGCCTGGACGCCGACCAGTACGTGACCAAGCCGTTCGGCCTGATCGAGCTGCTGGAGCGCATCCGCG